>NZ_VMLO01000044.1:0-39074 GCF_013276735.1 Streptococcus sp. 1559 | reverse complement strand
GCTTGAAGCCATAATAAAAGAACAGCCTTATTTCAGGCTGTTGATAATTCTACTATATTCTTCTTGATTTGAAAAAGAAATAATGATTTTTCCACTGTCTTTTTTAGATAGTTTAATTTCTACATCTAATCCGAGTAGTTTTCTTAACTGTTTTTCTTCATTTTGTATGAAATGATTCGTTTTTTGCTGTTTCTTTTGTTTTTTCTCTGTCAGAAGAGCTTCTAACTTCCTTACAGAAATATCTTCTTCTATAATCCGTTGAAAGAAATAGTCTTGTTGTTCCTTATTTAACCCAACTAGGGAACGCGCATGGGCTTGTGATAGTTTGCCATTTTCTACTTCTGAGAGAATCTGTTCTGGCAAGGAAAGTAAACGAATGGAGTTGCTGATATATGGACGAGACTTGCCCATTTTATCTGCAATTTCAGCATGGGTGAATCCTTTCTCTACGAGAGATTCATAGGCGCGTGCTTCTTCTATTGGGTTTAAATTTTCTCTCTGTAAATTTTCAATAATGGACTGAACCATCATCTCTTGGTCTGAAATCTGTTTAACAACAGCTGGGATAGACCGTAGACCAGCTAAAAGTGAAGCCCGATAGCGTCTTTCTCCTGCAAGGATTTCATAACCAATAACAGGAGATTGACGAACAATAATCGGTTGAATGAGCCCATTTTCTTTGATAGACTGTGCTAGTTCATCTAGTTTTTCTCTATCAAATTCTTTTCGGGGTTGATAGGGATTTTTTTGTATATCTGTGATAGAAATCATTTCAAATTTTTCCATGATTCTACACTAACACATCTTTTCTCTTATGTAAAGCTTTCTTTACATAGATGTCAATTAAGATTCTAAATCACCTGAACTCTTGTCAAGTTTAATAGATGTAGTTTCTTCTTTACCGTTGCGATAGTAAGTGATCTTAATGGTGTCTCCGATAGAATGATTGTAAAGAGCACTTTGTAAGTCTGTTGATGAAGCAATCTCTTTGTCATCTACTTTTGTAATTACATCGTATTTTTCAAGGTGACCATTGGCAGGCATATTACTTTGTATCGAACGAACAACTACACCAGATGTAACATTACTTGGAATATTGAGTCTTCTGATGTCGCTTGTACTCACATTAGATAAATTAACCATCTGGATTCCCAAAGCTGGACGCGTCACTTTTCCGTTTTTTTCTAACTGTTCAATAATATTGATAGCATCATTTGCAGGGATTGCAAAACCAAGACCTTCTACAGATGTTCCTCCATTTGTGGCAATTTTACTTGAGGTAATTCCGATAACCTGTCCTTGGATATTGATCAGTGGGCCACCAGAGTTACCTGGATTAATAGCAGTATCAGTTTGGATGGCTTTTGTAGAAATGGCTTGTCCATCTTCAGATTTTAAAGATACATTTCGATTAAGACTAGATACGATACCTTGAGTGACAGTATTTGCATATTCAGAACCTAACGGACTACCAATGGCAATAGCAGTTTCTCCTACGGTTAACTTGCTAGAATCACCAAACTCAGCTACTGTTGTCACTTTTTCTGAAGAGATTTTGACGACAGCAATATCAGAGAAAGTATCCGCTCCGACAATTTCTCCAGGTACTTTAGTCCCATCTGATAATCGAATATCTACTTTGCTAGCGCCATTTATAACGTGATTGTTGGTGACGATGTAAGCTTCTTTATCATTCTTTTTATAAATAACGCCAGATCCCTCACTAGAGATTTGCTGAGAATCTGTATCAGTCTCATCATTGCCAAATACGCTATTTTGTCTATTTGCTGAATAAGTAATAACGGATACAACGGCATCTTTTACTTTATTAACAGCCTGTGTTGTTGAATTTTCGTTCTTATAGGCAGTTTGTGTAATAGTACTATTGTTGTTAGAGTTGTTTACACTACTTTTTTGAGTTAGTTGAGTTATTGAAAAACTACCCAAGGCTCCACTAAAAAAGCTAATGACGATAACGACTAATAATTGAAACCATTTTTTGTAAAATGTTTTTAGATGTTTCATATTTGCCTCCATATGTTTGAATTACTGAAAGTATAAACTGACTAGCTTAATTATAACTTAAACACAAAAGTTTTACACAAACTGTGGATAACTCTTTTGAAGCTGTGATTTTCTTAATTGAAATCTATTTTTTATTTTGTGAATAAGATGTGAAAAAATAGAGAATATGTTAGAATAGAGTCATGAAAATTAAAGTTGTAACAGTTGGGAAACTGAAAGAAAAGTATTTAAAAGATGGTATCGCAGAGTATTCAAAACGAATTTCTAGATTTGCTAAGTTTGAAATGATTGAGTTATCAGATGAAAAAACACCAGATAAGGCCAGTGAATCAGAAAATCAAAAGATTTTAGAAATAGAAGGTCAGAGAATTTTATCAAAAGTTGCTGACCGTGATTTTGTTATTGCATTAGCTATTGAAGGGAAAATGTTCTCTTCAGAAGAATTTAGTAAGCAGTTAGAAGAAGCTTCTATAAAAGGATTTTCTACTCTTACCTTTATTATTGGGGGAAGTTTAGGATTGTCATCAGCTGTAAAAAATAGAGCCAATCTTTCTGTCAGTTTTGGTCGCCTAACCTTGCCCCATCAGTTAATGAGACTAGTTCTTGTTGAACAAATCTATCGCGCTTTTACGATTCAGCAGGGATCACCCTATCATAAATAAATTGACTTTTAATTGAATTTTTGGTAGAATAATTGTGTTAGGTCTCATAGCTCAGCTGGATAGAGCATTCGCCTTCTAAGCGAACGGTCGCAGGTTCGAATCCTGCTGGGATCAATATAATAGCAAAGCTGGGAATTTTCCCGGCTTTTTTCTTAAAAAAGTACACTTTGGGAGAAAAAAATGACAGTTGAGAGAATTTTATCTAAAACGAAATTCCATTTTGTATAATGGTTTTTGTAAGTTAGCTTACAAGAAAAAACATTTTAGGAGATTTTATTATGAAAAACACAGTTAAATTGGAACAGTTTGTAGCCTTGAAGGAAAAAGACTTGCAAAAGATTAAAGGTGGGGAAATGAGACTTCCAAAAATCCTCCGTGATTTTATTTTCCCAAGAAAAAAGTAATAAAATAAGGGGAAAGAGTAATGAATTTATTTGGATTTGGGACAGTTATTGGTCATTTTTTAATTATTAGTCACAGTTACCGTTTAATTTGTAAAGGTCAAATAAAATCAAAGGAACTATATTTTTTTGGTCTCTATACATTACTAGTAGAAGCAGTACTTGAACTTTCCTTTTATCTTCTATATTTAGATGAAATAGTGATTGAAAGATTTTTATTTCCTTTGGGCCTATATTCCTATTTTCGATGGATTAAACAGTATGAGAGGGATAGAGGACTATTCCTAAGTTTACTACTATCTCTTTTATATGAGAGCACTCATAACTTTCTGTCCGTAACTTTCTCTTCTATAACAGGAGACAATTTTGTTTCACAATATCATGCCCCATTCTTTTTCGTTGTAACGGTGTTGACCTATTTTGTTGTCTTAAAAATCATTCATTATTTCCATTTGGAACTAGCCTATTTTGACAAAGACTACCTCTATCCTTTCTTGAAAAAAGTATTTTTTGCCTTACTACTGCTCCATATTGTATCTTTCGTTTCAGATATGGTAAGTACGGTTAAACATTTGAATAGTTTTGGAAGTATTTTGTCATCTATTGTTTTTATCTCGTTACTTTTGACCTTCTTTGCAATGAATTCGCATAAAGAACAAATGGAAAAAGAGATTGCTTTGAAGCAGAAGAAATTTGAACAGAAACATTTACAAAACTATACAGACGAAATTGTCGGACTGTATAATGAAATCCGTGGTTTTCGACATGACTATGCTGGAATGCTTGTCAGCATGCAGATGGCAATTGACAGTGGTGATTTACAAGAAATTGACAGAGTTTACAATGAAGTTTTGGTCAAAGCTAATCACAAACTGCGTTCAGATAAGTACACTTACTTTGATTTGAACAACATAGAAGATTCAGCTTTACGAAGTTTGGTTGCTCAGTCCATTGTCTATGCTCGAAATAATGGTGTAGAGTTTACACTGGAAGTAAAAGATACGATTACCAAGCTCCCAATTGAACTATTGGATTTGGTTCGTATTATGAGTGTTTTATTGAACAATGCTGTCGAAGGATCGGCTGATAGTTATAAAAAGCAGATGGAAGTAGCAGTTATTAAGATGGAAACTGAAACAGTGATTGTGATTCAGAATTCATGTAAAATGACGATGACTCCTTCAGGAAATCTATTTGCCTTAGGATTCTCCACTAAGGGAAGAAATCGCGGAGTCGGATTAAATAATGTGAAGGAACTACTAGATAAGTACAACAATATTATTTTAGAAACAGAGATGGAAGGCAGTACATTTAGACAAATCATTAGATGTAAGAGGGAATTTGAATGAAAGTTTTAATTTTAGAAGATGTTATTGAACATCAAGTGAGACTAGAGAGAATATTGGATGAAATTTCGAAAGAATCGAATATTCCAATATCATACAAGACAACGGGAAAAGTCCGTGAATTTGAAGAATACATTGAAAACGATGAAGTAAATCAGCTTTATTTCCTAGATATTGATATTCATGGAATTGAGAAAAAGGGATTTGAAGTGGCTCAGCTCATTCGTCATTACAATCCTTACGCTATTATCGTCTTTATCACCAGTCGATCAGAGTTTGCGACTCTAACCTATAAATACCAGGTATCAGCCCTAGATTTTGTTGATAAGGATATCAACGATGAGATGTTTAAGAAGAGAATTGAGCAAAATATCTTTTACACGAAGAGTATGTTACTTGAAAATGAAGATGTGGTGGATTATTTTGACTACAATTACAAGGGAAATGATTTAAAAATCCCTTACCATGATATTTTGTATATTGAAACGACAGGAGTCTCTCATAAATTACGTATTATTGGTAAGAATTTTGCCAAAGAGTTTTACGGTACTATGACAGATATTCAGGAAAAGGACAAACATACTCAGCGATTTTATTCTCCTCATAAGTCATTTTTGGTAAATATAGGCAATATTAGAGAGATTGATCGAAAAAATCTAGAAATTGTTTTCTATGAAGATCATCGTTGTCCTATTTCAAGATTAAAAATTAGAAAATTAAAAGATATTTTAGAGAAAAAATCTCAGAAGTGATTGACAATTAGCAAGAAATTGATATAATGGTTATATCTGCTACAGATAGAAGGTCCGTTGGTCAAGGGGTTAAGACACCGCCTTTTCACGGCGGTAACACGGGTTCGAATCCCGTACGGACTATTTTATCCGCCATAGCTCAGTTGGTAGTAGCGCATGACTGTTAATCATGATGTCGTAGGTTCGAGTCCTACTGGCGGAGTATAGATAAAAGGGAACACAGCTGTGTTCCTCTTTTTGTATCAATTTGTATCACCAAGCATTTTCATAAGGAAGTTTGTTATTTCTTGAGAACTTTCTTTTTTTCCATGTGCAATCCAAGTTTGGCAGACACCAAAAAGTGCATGAGTTAGATAGATGCTACTATATTCTAATTCAGTGGTATTTAGATTCAGTTGCATAAATCGCTTTTGTAAATCTGTACTGAGCATGATATGAAGTTTATTTCGTAAGAAATTTTGGATTTCTTTAGTCCCATTTTCAGAAAGAAGGGCAGCCAGAAGTGGTTCTGACTCTAGATATTCAAAAACTTCTAAAATAGCGTCTCTTTTGTGATGAGCATGTTTTTGAAAAATATATTCAAATGTATGAAATAGCTTGCTTTGATAGTGCTCAATCATATCATACTTATCCTTATAGTGCGTATAGAAGCTGGAACGGCTAATTCTGGATTTTTCTGCTAACTTGACAGTAGAAATTTGATCAAATGGCTGTTCCATTAGTAATTGTACCATAGCATTTTCAATAGTTCGCTTTGTTTTTAAGCGTTTGTTACTTTCTTGCATATTTCCTCCTTGTAAACAAATTAGACTATATGTCTAAAAATGGATTTTTTATATTGTAATTTAGATTTTTTATTGTATAATCTATTATATCAAAATTTTAGACAATATGTTTAAAAAAGGAGAAACTATGTTTAAAGAATGGAAAGCAATTTTTAAAAAACCAACCTTTATTATTGTCATGATAGGGATTTCTCTTATTCCAGCTCTGTACAATATCATATTTTTGTCATCAATGTGGGATCCATATGGGCAATTGTCTGACTTACCTGTGGCAGTTGTCAATAATGATAAAGAGGCTTCCTATAATGGTAATAGCATGTCTATAGGAAAAGACATGGTGTCCAATTTAAAAGAAAATAAAACCTTGGATTTTCATTTTGTAGATGAAGAAGGTAAGAAGGGTTTAGAAAATGGCGATTACTATATGGTAGTGACTTTACCAAGTGATTTATCTGAAAAAGCAGCTTCTATTTTAATGGATTATCCAGAGCAAATGCAAATCGATTATCAGACTTCAAGTGGTCATAGTTTTATTGCCAGCAAGATGAGCGATTCTGCTATGACACAATTAAAGCAGAGTGTTTCTACCAATGTAACCGAGACCTATACTAAAGCTTTATTCAACAAAATGGTCTATTTAAAGGATGGTATGAGCCAAGCAGATTCTGGAAGTGAAAAACTAACTGATGTAGCGAATCAGTTAGTGGCAGGAAGTCAAACATTAACTACTAACCTACACTCTTTAGCAGCTTCAAGTTTAACATTTTCAAATGGAACGGAGCAGTTTACTAAAGGATTATCCTCTTATGTCTCTGGTGTTGAACAACTTCATCTTGGCTTAGGGAATTTTAATAGTGGTTTAGTTACATATACTGGTGCAGTGAGTCAATTAGATAGCGGATTAGGTCAATTATCTTCTAAAAGTCCTGAATTAGTAGGAGGAATCAATCAGTTATATTCTGGTGTAGAATCCTATACTGGCGGTGTTTCTCAGCTTAATGCTGGTCTTAATCAATTTTCATCTGGTGTTAGTGCCTACACCAATGGAGTGGGAAGTCTTGCAACAGGTGCTAATCAGTTATCTAATCAATCAGCTACACTTCGAATAGGGGTGGAGCAATTAAGTGAAGGGATTCAACAACTTTCTAGCAAGTTAGATGCTTCGTCTGGGAAAAAAGATCAAATTAATCAATTATCTTCTGGTCTGAATCAGTTAAATCAAGCCATTCAAAATATTGATGTTGGAGATACAAAACAATTAGATTCTGTTTTATCAAGTATAGTATCTCTTTCTAATCAAATGTTAGCAAGTGCTCAGTCTGCTAAAGCGACTACATTAGCCAATATTCAATCGACAGCAGCTTATCAATCTTTGACAAGTGAGCAACAAGCTGAAATAAGTGCTTCTGTATCTCAAAATTCGACTGATAGTATTCAATCAGCACAGTCAATTGTAGCTGTAGTTAAAGGTTTACAGGGAAGTTTAGAAAACTTACAAAATCAATCTTCTAATCTTGCGACTTTAAAAAATCAAGCTAATCAAGTATTACCTATTGCTTCTACTTCTTTGACAAGATTGTCAAGTGGATTAACAGAGATACAAGGAGCTGTTACTAGCAAATTAGTTCCTGATAGTCAGTCGATTGCATCAGGTGTAAACGCATATACTACAGGTGTTGATAAAGTTTCTCAGGGAGCAAGTAAACTAAGTGAAAAAAATGCCACCTTGACAGGTAGTTTGGATCAACTAGTTTCAGGCTCAAACACCTTGACACAAAAATCTTCTAGCTTGACAGCAGGAGTTAGTCAATTAGTTGAAAAAACTCCAGAATTAGTATCTGGTATTGAAAAATTATCAACTGGCTCTAACCAATTGAATCAAAAGAGTCAAGAATTGATAGCAGGAGTTGATAAATTGCAGTCAGGATCTAGCCGACTAGCTGACAAATCCAGTCAGTTACTTTCAGGTGCTTCTCAATTAGAAAGTGGAGCTAATAAATTGGCAGATGGAGCTGGGAAATTAGCAGAAGGTGGAACAAAGTTAACTTCTGGATTGGAAGGTTTACAGACAGGAGTTGCTTCTTTAGGACAAGGACTAAGTAATGCTAGTGATCAACTCAAATCAGCATCTACGGAATCTCAAAATGCAGATATTTTGTCAAATCCACTCAATCTTTCCAAAACAGACAATGACCAAGTTCCTGTAAATGGAATTGCAATGGCTCCTTATATGATATCAGTTGCTCTCTTTGTTGCAGCAATATCAACGAATATGATCTTTGCGAAGCTGCCTTCAGGACGTCATCCAGAGAGCCGTTGGGCTTGGTTGAAATCTCGGGCTGAAATAAATGGTATTATAGCTGTTTTGGCAGGAATTTTGGTATATGGAGGAGTTCATCTTATTGGTCTAACGGCTAATCATGAGATGAGAACATTTATTCTCATTATCCTAACAAGTTTAGTATTCATGTCCATGGTGACCGCATTAACAACATGGAATAGCCGTATAGGAGCTTTCTTCTCACTTATTTTGCTTTTATTACAGTTAGCATCAAGTGCCGGTACTTATCCACTTGCCTTGACAAATGATTTCTTTAGAACTATTAGTCCTTGGTTACCAATGAGTTATTCAGTTTCGGGATTACGACAAACAATCTCTATGACAGGAAATATTCATCAGCAAGTCATTTTCCTAGATGCCATACTAGCTCTATTTACTGGTTTAGGTATGCTAGCCTATCAACCTAAGAAAATGGAAGAAGATTAAAAAAATCGACCGATTAATTGGTCGATTTTTTATGCCTTAGATGACTTTCGTCTGTGATTATAGGTTCCAAATAGTAAGAGAGAAGTAAAGGAACAAATTGCTCCAGTAATAAAACCATTGGGAATGAAGGAGAGTGTAATAGTTCCTTTCCCCTTGGGAACCTCAACTTTCATAAATCCAGTTTGAGCTTGTTTAATTTCTATTTTCTTACCATCTTGGTAGGCAGACCAACCTTTGTCATAAGGAATGGTGAAGAAAATGGACGTATCTTGTTTAACATCATATGTAGCAAAGACCTTGTTTTTAGAAGTTGATACTGTGACAGGTTGTTCTTTAATTTTTTGAATTGCCTCGGTGAATGTTTTGGTATCTAAACGGTAGAAGGTAGGAGATTCAAATGATACTTGTGAATTTCCAGGGAAACTAACATTGATATTGAAAGTTTTTTTCTCTTTTGTATAGCCTAGATTAAAGAAGGAGAAGATATTATCAGTTGTAAAAGTTTTCTTTTCTCCATTTACAAGGATGTCAACCTTTTTTTGTTTATCATTAGAAAAGTGAAGGTTTGTGAAAGAAAGATAAACTTGGCTGTTTTCTGGCACTTCAATTTGATACTGGATTGCTGCATCCTCATTTGAAGAACTTGTGACAATAATCAAATCATTAGTATTTTCTGTTTTGTCATAAGGGATTGTAGAAAAATAATCAAAATCGACGTTAGCAAGTTGATTTAAAAACGAGGCTTGATTATCTAAAGTATGTTCATTGAACTTGACATCATTGTAAACAGATTGACTAGCAAAGGCAATCGGAAGAGAGAATTGATTTTCATATAGGGTAAGATTATCTTTTTGATAGATATCTTTAAAACCATACTTATCACTAGGACTGTCTGAGATATTGTACTGGATACCAAATAAACTATCAGCCAAAATACTATTATTTGCATAGCGTAGATTGAGATTAGTCCCAGAGGATTTAAACCCAAGTTTATCCAAAGTAGAGCTTGCTGAACGATTTCGAACAGATGAAAATTGAGATATTCCATTGTAGTTGAATTTCATACTGTCATTTCCTGTTTGAGTCTCTAGTTTTTCAGTACGAGTAAATTGATTTCCAATATATGTTGAGAAAGATTTCATAGCTGGGATATCTCGATTATATGCACTTCGAGAAGCAAATCCCCATTCTTTAGCAATTCCGTCTATTTGAGATGAAGCATTTAAACTTATTTCAACCATTATAAATAAAGAGATTAGAATGGCAAATAGATTTACAGAGATAAACTTTTTGATAACTGCAAGGAGTAAAAGAGAATAGACAACTAAAAATTCAAGAGTCAGTAGAATATTCAAATCTGTTAAAAAAGAATAATGTGATTTTAGATAGATGGTAGCTAAAAATCCTGTTACTATAAGAAAAAGCGAAACTAAAAAATTCCAGATTTTAATTTCTTTCAGACGATTTAAGACTTCCGCTGCTGTGTAAATTAACAAGGTAGAGAAAATCCAAGAATAGCGATGTAAAAACATATTTGGAGTATGCATACCTTGCCAAAATAAGTCAAGAGCTTCTATGTAAAAGCTTGCAATTAGAAATGCAAAGAATATTACATATATGAGTTTCACGTGAAACTTAATAGATTTCAGCGTAAAAAATAAAATGGTCAAAATAAAGGGAAGTAGTCCAACAAAAATCATTGGGATGGCCCCATACTTTGTTGTGTCAAAGGAACCAATGAATTGCTTAGCAAAGAGATCAAGATACCAGCTACTTTCAGTTTGAAACTTTGTAACTTCAGTCAATTTTTCCCCATGTGTCTGTAAATCAAACAGAGTGGGAAGAGTCATAATCAAACTAGCCATACCAGCTAAAAAGGAGATAACTATGAAATCAAGAACAGATGATTTTCGAGTCTTAAAGTCCCACGAAATTTGACAGAGATACCAGAAAATAAGAAACAATACTGTCATATATCCAAAATAATAATTTTGAATAAATAAGATTGACAGACTTGTAAAGTACAATAGGAGTTTCTTTTCAGTTATCAGTAGATGTAAACCAGTTATAATTAAAGGAATCAAGATAAAAACATCTAGCCAGGTTTTTATCTCTAATTGACTGACAGTGAAACTCATCAGAGTATAGGAAGTAGATAAGGCTAGTTTTAAAGTCTGAGGGATAGATTGAAACAATTTATTCAAACTAAAAAAGGTTGACAGACCAATCAATCCAAATTTTAAGAGAGTGGTCAGATAGACAGCATCTGGCATATTCGTTAGATCAAAAAAGTAAACCAGAGGTGAAAGAAAACTACCCAAGTAATAACTAGATAGAGCATAGAAGTTTAGCCCTAGACCACTTGTAAAGGTGTAAAACAGACTACTATTTCCATGTAGGATATTTCTTAGAGCTATATCAAAAATAACGTATTGATGAAAGCCATCTCCTAATAGAGGAGATTTGTCGCTATTCCAGTAGATACCTTGAGATAGATATACTCCTATCATAATTACTACAGGAATGATGAAAGAAACAAAATAGATCCAATATGTTTTAAAAAATAATTTCATGTTACCTCATAAAATGTTAGAAAACTCAGCTGGTTAACCCAACTGAGTTTTGAATTTTTTTAGTCTTTCCAAAGTTCTTTAACTTTTGCTTGTACTTCTGCATTTTCTAGGAATTCATCATAGGTTTCATCGATACGGTCAATGACGCCATTTTTAGACAAGACAATGATATGGTTAGCTAGAGTTTGAATAAACTCGTGGTCATGGCTGGCAAAGATGATTGATTCTTTAAAGTTTTTCAATCCATCATTCAAGCTTGAGATAGATTCCAAGTCCAAGTGATTTGTTGGATCATCAAGTACAAGGACATTTGATTTTAAAAGCATGAGTTTTGAAAGCATGACACGAACTTTTTCTCCCCCTGACAAGACATTTACAGGTTTGTTAACCTCATCTCCAGAGAAGAGCATACGGCCGAGGAAGCCACGTAGGAAAGTATTGTCATCTTCTTCTTTACTTGCGAATTGACGCAACCAGTCAAGGATTGACTCTCCTCCTGCAAAATCTGCCGAGTTATCTTTTGGCAAGTAAGAACGGCTAGTAGTTACTCCCCACTTGACAGTTCCTTCATAGTCAATGTCCCCCATGATTGCACGAATTAATGCAGTCGTTTGGATGTCATTTTGACCAATAAGCGCTGTCTTATCACCTGGACGCAAGATAAAACTGATATTATCTAAAATAGTCTCACCATCAATCTTTACAGTTAGATTTTCTACTGTCAGGAGATCATTACCTATTTCACGCTCCGCTTTAAAGTTAATAAATGGATATTTACGACTAGATGGTACAATCTCTTCTAGTTCAATCTTATCAAGCATTTTCTTACGTGATGTTGCTTGTCTTGATTTAGAAGCATTAGCAGAGAAACGAGCAACGAATTCTTGCAATTGTTTAATTTTTTCTTCTGCTTTAGCATTACGGTCTGCTAGCAATTTAGCAGCGAGTTCAGAAGATTCCTTCCAGAAGTCGTAGTTTCCGACATAGAGTTTGATTTTTCCAAAGTCAAGGTCGGCCATGTGAGTACATACTTTGTTTAAGAAGTGACGGTCGTGGGATACTACGATAACTGTGTTATCAAAGTCAATCAAGAAGTCTTCTAACCATGTAATTGATTGGATGTCTAAACCGTTGGTAGGCTCGTCCAAGAGAAGAACATCTGGTTTACCAAAAAGTGCTTTGGCAAGGAGAACCTTTACTTTCTCACCGTTGGCCAATTCGCTCATGTTTTGGTAGTGTAATTCTTCTGGAATGTTTAGGTTTTGAAGGAGTTGAGAGGCTTCGCTTTCTGCTTCCCAGCCTCCAAGCTCAGCAAACTCTCCTTCGAGTTCGGCAGCACGAACCCCGTCCTCGTCTGAGAAATCTTCCTTCATGTAGATAGCATCTTTCTCTTTCATGATGCTATAAAGTTTTTCATTTCCCATGATAACAACATCAATGGCACGTTCATCTTCATAGTCAAAGTGATTTTGACGAAGAACAGAGAGACGTTCATCTGGACCAAGAGAGATGTGACCAGTAGTAGGTTCGATATCTCCGGCTAAAATTTTTAAAAAGGTTGATTTTCCGGCACCATTAGCACCGATTAATCCGTAAGTATTTCCTTCTGTAAATTTGATATTGACATCATCAAAAAGTTTGCGATCACTAAAACGTAGTGAAACATCAGATACTGTAAGCAATGTTTTTCTCCTATATGTGTAATATATTTATTCTACTAGAAAATACGGAAATATTCAAATTTTTATCTGTCAATTTTGTGTAAATTAATTTTACAGCATACTTTACACAAATCCGTGAATAGTAAGGTTGATTTATTTTGATAAATTGCGGTTATTTCATTAAAAAAATGCTATAATTGAAGGGACTATATCGAAGGAGAACAAAATGACTAAACCCATTATTTTAACAGGAGACCGTCCAACAGGAAAATTGCATATTGGACATTATGTTGGAAGTCTCAAAAATCGAGTATTATTACAGGAAGAGGATAAGTATGATATGTTTGTGTTCTTGGCTGACCAACAAGCCTTGACAGATCATGCCAAAGATCCTCAAACCATTGTAGAGTCTATCGGAAATGTGGCTTTGGATTATCTTGCAGTTGGATTGGATCCAAGTAAATCAACTATCTTTATTCAAAGCCAGATTCCAGAGCTGGCTGAGTTGTCTATGTATTATATGAATCTGGTTTCATTAGCACGTCTGGAGCGTAATCCAACTGTCAAGACAGAAATTGCTCAGAAAGGATTTGGAGAAAGCATTCCGACAGGATTCTTGGTCTATCCAATAGCTCAAGCAGCTGACATCACAGCTTTCAAGGCTAATTATGTTCCTGTTGGGACAGATCAGAAACCAATGATTGAGCAAACTCGTGAAATTGTTCGTTCTTTTAACAATGCATATAACTGTGATGTCTTGGTAGAACCGGAAGGTATTTACCCAGAAAATGAAAGAGCAGGGCGTTTGCCTGGTTTGGATGGGAATGCTAAAATGTCTAAATCACTCAATAACGGTATTTATTTAGCTGATGATGCGGATACTTTACGTAAAAAAGTAATGAGTATGTATACAGATCCAGATCATATTCGAGTGGAAGATCCAGGTAAGATTGAGGGAAATATGGTTTTCCATTATCTAGATGTTTTTGGTCGTCCAGAAGATGCTCAAGAAATTGCTGACATGAAAGAACATTATCAACGAGGTGGTCTTGGTGATGTGAAGACCAAGCGTTATCTACTTGAAATATTAGAACGTGAACTGGGTTCTATTCGTGAGCGCCGTATTGAATTTACTAAGGATATGGGAGAAGTTTATAATATGCTTCAAAAAGGTAGTGAAAGAGCACGTGAAGTTGCAGGTCAGACCTTATCTGAGGTTAAAGGAGCAATGGGACTTCATTACTTTAACTAGGTTTATTTTACAAGAAACTATCATTTCTATCTCAAAGAAAAGATAGTTTTTTATTTACCCCTGTAACATTTGACAAATTTTTATAGAATGGTATGATAGATACAATATAAAAAGAGTCAAGCTCAAAAAGAAAGAAAAGAGGAAACTTCGAATGTCTAATTGGGACACTAAATTTTTGAAAAAAGGTTTTACCTTTGATGATGTATTGCTTATTCCAGCTGAAAGTCATGTGTTGCCTAACGATGCAGATTTAACAACTAAATTGGCAGATAATTTGACTTTAAATATCCCAATTATTACCGCTGCCATGGACACAGTTACAGAGAGTCAAATGGCCATTGCTATTGCTCGTGCAGGCGGTCTCGGAGTTATCCATAAAAACATGTCAATTGCTCAACAAGCAGACGAGGTTCGTAAGGTAAAACGTTCTGAAAATGGAGTTATTATTGATCCGTTCTTCTTGACGCCTGAACATACAATTGCTGAAGCAGATGAGCTTATGGGTCGTTACCGCATCAGTGGTGTTCCAGTTGTTGAAACACTTGAAAATCGTAAATTGGTTGGTATTTTGACAAACCGAGATCTTCGTTTTATTTCAGATTATAATCAACCAATTTCAAACCATATGACTAGTGAAAATCTTGTTACTGCTCCTGTGGGTACGGATCTTGCAACGGCTGAGAGTATTCTTCAAGAGCATCGTATTGAAAAACTTCCGTTGGTCGATGAAGAAGGCAGTCTTTCTGGTTTGATCACTATCAAAGATATTGAAAAAGTTATTGAGTTTCCAAATGCGGCTAAAGATGAGTTTGGTCGTCTTCTAGTTGCAGGTGCAGTAGGTGTTACTTCAGATACATTTGAACGTGCAGAGGCTCTTTTTGAGGCAGGAGCGGATGCGATTGTTATTGATACTGCACATGGTCATTCTGCAGGTGTCTTGCGTAAAATTGCTGAGATTCGTGCTCATTTTCCAGATCGTACTTTAATTGCTGGAAATATTGCTACTGCTGAAGGTGCACGTGCTCTTTATGAAGCAGGTGTAGACGTTGTCAAGGTTGGGATTGGTCCAGGTTCTATCTGTACTACTCGTGTGATTGCAGGTGTTGGTGTTCCGCAAGTAACAGCTATCTACGATGCTGCAGCTGTTGCGCGTGAATATGGTAAGACTATCATTGCTGACGGTGGAATCAAGTATTCTGGAGATATTGTAAAAGCACTTGCGGCTGGTGGAAATGCTGTTATGCTTGGATCAATGTTTGCTGGAACTGATGAAGCACCAGGTGAAACTGAAATCTTCCAAGGACGTAAGTTCAAGACTTACCGTGGTATGGGATCAATTGCTGCTATGAAGAAAGGTTCAAGCGATCGTTACTTCCAAGGTTCTGTTAATGAAGCAAACAAACTTGTTCCAGAAGGAATTGAAGGTCGTGTTGCTTATAAAGGTGCGGCAGCTGATATTGTCTTCCAAATGATTGGTGGTATTCGCTCTGGTATGGGTTACTGTGGTGCAGCTAACCTTAAAGAACTACACGATAATGCTCAATTTATTGAAATGTCTGGTGCTGGTTTGAAAGAAAGCCACCCTCACGATGTACAAATTACGAATGAGGCACCAAATTATTCTATGTAAAAGAAATGAAAAGAACTCCTGCGAAAACAGGAGTTCTTTTACAATGCTGTTAAGTTTTATTTACAACAACTTTACCATCTTGAATAGTGAAAATACTTAGATTTTCTGGCAGATTTTGAAGATGGTCTAAGCTTGTTGTTGTGATAAAGGTTTGGATTGAATGAGAAATCGTTTCTAATAATTTTAGTTGTCTAGTGTTGTCAAGTTCGCTCATAACATCGTCAAGCAGTAATATTGGAGATTCTGTAGTAATGCTTTCCATTAATTCGATTTCTGCTAATTTTACCGAGAGGACGAGACTACGATGTTGACCTTGACTTCCAAAACTAGCATCCATCCCATTTATATAAAAAGAAATATCATCTCGATGAGGCCCAACACCAGTATTCTTTTTAAATAAATCTCTGGCCCTACTTTTTTCTAAAGCAATTTTGAAAGATTCTGATAAGTCTTCCTTGTCAGTTATCTTTACAGAAGATTGATAGGATATTGACAGTTCTTCAATCTGATTAGAAAGTTCAAAATGTTTCTTACAACCAAAATGCTCTAGTTTTTTTATGAAATCTAAGCGGTGATTCATTACACGACATCCATAATCAACTAGCTGATCATCTAAGACTGAAAGGAAGGTTTCATCTATTTTTTGAGCTGATTTTAGGTAAGTGTTTCTTTGCTTTAGGATGTGGTTATAATTGGTTAAGTCAGATAAATAGATTGGCTTGATTTGTCCAAGTTCCATATCAATGAATTTTCGTCGAACCGAAGGTGCTCCCTTAATTAGTTGTAAATCTTCAGGAGCAAATAAGACAACATTCATGTGTCCTACATAATCTGAAAGTCGTGCCTGTTTTAAGTGATTAACTTTTGTCACACGCCCTTTTTGTGTTAGTTCAATTTCGAGAGGAATAGATCCCGTTTTTTTCTGAACGAGACCTGAAAGATGAAGTTGTTCCTCATCAAAATGAATGAGATTTTTGTCTGTTCGAGTTCGATGGCTACGTGTTAAGGCTAAAAAATAGATAGCCTCTAACATATTTGTTTTACCTTGTGCATTACGTCCTAAAAAGACATTTAATTTAGGATTAAAGTCTATTTTCGTCTCTTTGTAGTTACGAAAAGTTTTGAGAGATAGTTGTTGTAGCCACATGATTATCTACCAGGGAATCGCGGAGCTTGTTTGCTTTTGGGTGATGAAGTAGGTTTTGATTTATCTTTTTTTACTCCTTTATTCATCTCCTTAACAAGTTTAGCGATTCGTTCTTTTTCAACTTTATCAGCTTGATATTCCTCGTTCTCCTCAGAAGTAGGTTGTGTCAACAAGATGTCAATATTCATGTCAGGGATGTCAACTTTATCACCAATACGAAGTTTTTTACCGCGACGACTTTCTAATTCCCCATTAAAGTAAACAGAATGTTCAGAGAGAAATGATTTGATAGCTCCTCCGCTATGTGTAATTCCAAGTTCTTTGAGTAGTGCTTGGAGGGTAATAAATTCTTCAAATAATTTGTATTCCATAATTCACCTCAATCTTTGGTATTATACCATATTTTCCTAAAAATAGTGAGAGAAACAGGGAGAAATGTAAGCGATTTTTATTTCAAAAGTGTTACAGAGAACAAGAAAATTTCAGGTTTTCGTGATATAATAGAAGTCTGTATATAAGGAGGTAAATCATGGAGTTAGTGCATGGAATTTCAACACATTTTATCCAATCAAAGAAGTTTAAAACGAACAAAATCACCGTGCGTTTTACAGCTCCATTATCTCTTGATACGATTGCAGGTCGCATGTTGAGTGCGAGTATGCTAGAAACTGCCAACCAGATGTACCCCACTTCTCAAAATTTTAGGAGACACTTGGCCAGTCTATATGGTACAGATATGTCAACCAATTGTTTAAGAAGAGGGCAAAGTCACATTGTAGAATTGACATTTACCTATGTTCGTGATGAGTTTTTAAGTAGGAAAAATGTGCTAACTTCTCAGGTTTTGGAACTTGTAAAAGAAACTCTTTTTTCACCCGTAGTATTTGATAATGGATTTGATCCGTCCTTATTTGAAATTGAGAAAAAACAATTGCTAGCAAGTTTAGCAGCTGATATGGATGATTCTTTTTATTTCGCACATAAAGAATTAGATAAATTATTTTTTCATGATGAACGTCTCCAATTGGAATATAGTGATTTACGAAATCGTATTTTAGCTGAAACTCCACAAAGTTCTTATTCTTGTTTCCAAGAATTTTTGGCCAATAATCGAATCGATTTCTTTTTCCTAGGTGATTTTAATGAGGTTGAAATTCAAAATGTATTAGAATCATTTGGCTTTAAAGGTCGAAAAGGAGATGTGAAGATTCAGTATTGTCAACCTTATTCCAATATACTACAAGAAGGTGTGGTTCGGAAAAATGTGGGACAATCCATTTTGGAATTAGGTTATCATTGCCCTTCTGAATATGGTGATGAGCAACATTTACCCATGATTGTAATGAATGGTTTACTGGGTGGATTTGCTCATTCTAAGCTCTTTACAAATGTCCGTGAAAATGCTGGATTGGCTTATACCATTTCAAGTCAGCTTGATTTATTTAGTGGATTCTTGAGAATGTATGCTGGTATCAATCGAGAAAATAGGAATCAGGCTCGAAAAATGATGAATAATCAATTACTTGATTTAAAAAAAGGTTATTTTACAGAGCTTGAGCTAGAGCAGACCAAGGAAATGATTCGTCGGTCTTTGTTGCTTTCTCAAGATAATCAAGGTTCATTGATTGAACGTGCTTATCAAAATGCCTTACTTGGAAAATCTTCAGCAGACTTTAAAGGTTGGATTGCAAAACTCGAGCAAGTTGACAAAGATGCTATTTGTAGAGCAGCTAATAATGTGAAACTACAGGCGATTTACTTTATGGAAGGAATAGAATGACAAAGGTTGTTTTTGAAGAAAAATACTATCCAGCTGTAAAAGAAATGATTTATCGAACTCGTTTGTCAAATGGATTAACAGTTGTTCTTTTGCCTAAAAAGGAATTTAAAGAGGTTTACGGGAGTGTCACTGTACAGTTTGGTTCGGTAGATACGCTTGTCACAGAAGTTGACGGAGATGTAAAAGAATATCCTGCGGGAATTGCTCATTTTCTTGAACATAAATTATTTGAGAGAGAAGATTCTAGCGATTTGATGTCTGCTTTTACGAGTCTAGGTGCAGATAGTAATGCCTTTACAAGCTTTACAAAAACAAGCTATCTTTTTTCAGCAACGGATCATTTTTTAGAAAATTTAGATTTACTTGATGAATTGGTAACATCAGCACATTTTACTGAAGATTCCATTTTAAGAGAGCAGGATATTATTCAGCAAGAACGAGAAATGTATCAAGATGATCCAGATTCGTGTTTATTCTTTTCAACCTTAGCGAATTTGTATCCAGGTACACCTTTAGCGACGGATATAGTTGGAAGTGAGGAGTCCATTTCCCAAATAAATCTAACTAATTTGCAAGAAAATTTTGCAAGATTTTACAAACCTGTAAACATGTCTCTGTTTTTAGTTGGTGATTTTGATGTAGAGAAAGTACAGGACTATTTTGAAAGAAAAAAACTGAAAGATTTAGATGTTCAGGAACTAGCAAGAGAAAAGTTTCTTTTACAGGCTGTAAAGCAAACAGACAGTATGAGAATGGAAGTATCTTCTCCCAAACTAGCGATTGGAGTTAGAGGTAAGCGAGAAGTTGCTGAGGCGGATTGCTATCGACATCATATTTTATTAAAATTATTGTTTGCAATGATGTTTGGTTGGACTTCGGATCGTTTTCAAAAATGTTATGAATCAGGTAAAATAGATGCTTCCTTATCTCTTGAAATTGAAGTAACAAGTCGTTTTCATTTTGTTATGTTGACAATGGATACGAAAGAGCCAGTTGCTTTATCCCATCAATTTAGGAAGGCCATTCGTAATTTTACAAAGGATTTAGATATTACAGAGGATCATTTAGATATTATCAAAAGAGAGATGTTTGGAGAATTTTTCAGTAGCATGAACTCTCTTGAATTGCTTGCAACGCAATATGATGCTTTTGAACATGGTGAGACAATTTTTGATTTGCCGAAAATTTTACAGGAAATTACTTTAGAGGATGTCCTTGAAGCAGGGCATCACTTAATAGATGAAGGGGATATAGTTGATTTCACAATATTCCCATCGTAGTAACCTATCATAATAGACACTAGAAAGAAGGGATGACAAGTATGAGAAAAAAAACAATTGGTGAGGTTTTACGATTAGCTAGAATCAATCAGGGATTGAGTTTAGATGAATTGCAGAAAAAGACAGAAATCCAGTTAGATATGTTGGAAGCAATGGAAGCAGACGATTTCGATCAACTTCCAAGTCCTTTTTACACGCGTTCTTTCTTGAGAAAATATGCATGGGCTGTTGAGTTAGATGACCAAATTGTCTTGGATGCTTATGATTCTGGGAGTATGATTACTTATGAGGAAGTAGATGTTGATGAAGACGAGTTGACAGGGCGCAGACGTTCAAGTAAGAAAAATAAGAAAAAACCATCCTTTTTACCTTTATTTTATTTTATCCTTTTTGCCTTATCTATTTTAATTTTTGTGACCTATTATGTTTGGAACTATATTCAAACTCAACCAGAGGGGCCTTCTCTTTCTAATTACAGTGTGGTTCAATCAACAAGTTCAATAAGTTCAACTAGCTCTGTTCCCCACTCCTCAAGTAGTAGTTCATCTAGCAGTTCTTCTAGTATAGAATCAGCTATAAGTGTATCAGGTGAAGGAAATCATGTAGAAATCGCTTATAAGACAAGTAAGGAAACAGTTAAATTGCAATTGGCAGTTTCAGATGTTACAAGTTGGGTCAGCGTTTCAGAAAGCGAACTTGAGGGCGGTGTAACCTTATCGCCAGAGAAGAAAAGTGCAGAAGCAACAGTTGCAACTAAAAGTCCTGTAACAATTACCTTAGGTGTTGTAAAAGGTGTTGCTTTGACAGTAGATAATCAGACTGTTGATTTATCGAAATTAACAGCTCAGACTGGACAAATCACTGTAACCTTTACTAAAAATTAAGGAAAAACGAATGAAAAAAGAACAAATTCCCAATCTTTTAACAATAGGTCGAATTCTCTTTATACCTATTTTTATCTTTATTTTAACGATAGGAAATTCGATAGAGAGTCATATAGTGGCAGCTATTATCTTTGCTATTGCTAGTATTACAGATTATTTAGATGGATATTTAGCTCGTAAATGGAATGTGGTCAGTAATTTTGGTAAATTTGCAGATCCTATGGCGGATAAGTTACTAGTTATGTCGGCTTTTATTATGCTGATTGAGTTAGGTATGGCTCCAGCTTGGATTGTTGCAGTGATCATCTGTCGTGAGTTGGCTGTGACAGGTTTAAGGCTTTTATTGGTTGAAACTGGTGGAACAGTTTTAGCAGCAGCAATGCCTGGAAAAATTAAAACTTTTAGTCAGATGTTTGCCATTATTTTCTTGCTATTACATTGGACTTTGCTTGGTCAAGTTCTACTTTATGTGGCCTTGTTTTTCACTATCTACTCTGGCTATGATTATTTCAAGGGTAGTGCCTATGTATTTAAAGGGACATTTGGTTCGAAATGAAATCAATAATTGATGTAAAAAATCTTTCTTTTCGTTATAAGGAAAGTCAAGAATACTATGATGTGAAGGATATTACGTTTCACGTGAAACGTGGAGAATGGCTTTCGATTGTAGGGCATAATGGTAGTGGTAAATCAACGACGGTTCGATTAATTGATGGCTTACTGGAAGCAGAATCTGGAGAGATTGTAATAGATGGTCAACGGTTGACTGAGGAAAATGTTTGGAAAATACGTCGTCAAATCGGTATGGTTTTTCAAAATCCAGACAATCAATTTGTTGGAGCGACTGTTGAAGATGATGTAGCCTTTGGTTTGGAAAATCAGGGTCTTTCTCGTCAAGAAATGAAAAAGAGAGTGGAGGAAGCTCTAGATTTGGTTGGCATGTTGGACTTTAAAAAGAGAGAGCCGGCGCGTCTATCAGGTGGCCAAAAACAACGTGTGGCCATTGCAGGTGTTGTAGCCCTAAGACCAGCTATTTTAATCTTAGATGAAGCAACGAGTATGTTGGACCCTGAGGGGCGTAGAGAACTGATTGAGACAGTACAGGGAATTCGGAAAGACTATGATATGACGGTCATTTCTATTACCCATGATTTGGAAGAAGTTGCCATGAGTGACCGCGTATTGGTCATGAAAAAAGGGGAAATTGAATCAACTAGTAGCCCAAGAGAACTTTTCTCTCGAAATGATTTAGATCAAATTGGATTAGACGATCCTTTTGCCAATCAAGTAAAATATTCTTTGAGCCAGAATGGCTATGATTTACCTGAAAATTATTTGACAGAAAGTGAGCTAGAGGATAAATTATGGGAATTGCTCTAGAAAATGTGAGTTTTACATATCAAGAAGGGACTCCCTTAGCTTCAACAGCTTTGTCGGATGTTTCTTTGACGATTGAAGATGGTTCTTATACGGCTTTAATTGGGCACACAGGTAGTGGTAAATCAACTATTTTACAACTCTTAAATGGTTTATTGGTGCCAAGTCAAGGGAGTGTGAGGGTTTTTGATACCTTAATCACCTCGACTTCTAAAAATAAAGATATTCGTCAAATTAGAAAACAGGTTGGCTTGGTATTTCAGTTTGCTGAAAATCAGATTTTTGAAGAAACGGTTTTGAAAGACGTTGCTTTTGGACCGCAAAATTTTGGAGTTTCTGAGGAAGATGCGGAGCAGATTGCGCGTGAGAAACTGGCTTTGGTTGGAATTGATGAATCACTTTTTAATCGTAGTCCGTTTGAGTTGTCTGGTGGACAAATGAGACGTGTCGCCATTGCAGGCATACTTGCCATGGAACCAGCTATATTAGTCTTAGATGAGCCAACAGCTGGTCTAGATCCTCTAGGGAGAAAAGAGTTGATGACCCTGTTCAGAAAACTCCACCAGTCAGGGATGACCATCGTCTTGGTAACACATTTGATGGATGATGTTGCTGAACATGCGAATCAAGTCTATGTGATGGAAAAGGGACGTCTAGTTAAGGGTGGTAAGCCAAGTGATGTCTTTCAAGATGTTGTCTTTATGGAAGAAGTGCAGTTGGGAGTACCTAAAATTACGGCCTTTTGTAAACGATTGGCTGATAGAGGCGTGTCATTTAAACGATTACCGATTAAGATAGAGGAGTTCAAGGAGTCGCTAAATGGATAGTATGATTTTAGGGCGTTATATCCCAGGGGATTCGATTGTTCACCGATTGGATCCACGTAGCAAATTGCTTGCTATGATGCTACTGATTTTGATTGTGTTTTGGGCTAATAACCCCTTGACGAATCTGATTCTTTTTATAGCGACAGGGATATTTATTGCCTTGTCAGGAGTATCTCTTTCATTTTTTATTCAGGGCTTGAAGTCTATGTTTTTCTTGATTGCCTTCACAACTATTTTTCAACTATTTTTCATTTCTAATGGGAATGTTTTATTTGAGTTTTCGTTTGTGAGAATCACGGATTATTCTTTGCAACAAGCTGGAATTATTTTTTGTCGTTTTGTATTGATTATTTTCTTTTCAACTTTGTTAACTTTAACGACCATGCCCTTAAGTTTAGCATCAGCTGTCGAAGCTTTGTTAGCGCCTTTAAAGCGTGTGAAAGTTCCAGTTCATGAAATTGGATTGATGCTGTCCATGAGTCTACGTTTTGTCCCAACATTAATGGATGATACGACGCGGATTATGAATGCGCAGAAAGCGCGTGGAGTGGATTTTGGTGAAGGAAGCATTGTTCAAAAAGTAAAGGCGATGATTCCCATTTTGATTCCTCTTTTTGCAACAAGTTTAAAACGTGCGGATTCCTTGGCTATCGCTATGGAAGCGCGTGGTTATCAGGGTGGAAAAGGCAGAAGTCAATACCGACAATTGAAATGGACTCTAAAGGATACGCTGACCATTCTTGTTATTATCGTACTTGGTTGTTGCTTATTTTTCTTAAAATCTTAGTAGCTTTCAGGAATTGATAAAAAAGTTACTGTAACAGTTCTTGATATAAAGGTAGGGATATGAACCGTTTTAAAAAATCAAAATATGTCATTATTGTTTTTGTCACTGTTCTGCTTGTCTCAGCTCTCTTAGCGACGACTTATTCAAGTACAATTGTGACAAAATTAGGAGATGGAATCTCATTGGTTGATAGGGTTGTGCAAAAACCTTTTCGGTGGTTTGATTCTGTCAAATCAGATTTGGCTCATTTGACACGAGCATATAATGAAAATGAAAGTTTGAAGAAACAGCTTTACCAGTTAGAAGTCAAATCAAATGAGGCGGAAAGTTTAAAGACGGAAAATGAACAACTGCGTCAATTGCTTGATATGAAGTCTAAATTGCAAGCCACAAAGACTTTGGCAGCAGATGTTATTATGCGTTCTCCGGTATCTTGGAAGCAGGAGTTGACCTTGGATGCAGGTAGATCAAAAGGTGCTTCTGAGAATATGTTAGTAATTGCAAACGGTGGTTTGATTGGGAGTGTTTCAAAAGTGGAGGACAACTCTACTATGGTCAACCTTCTGACAAATACGGAAAATGCTGATAAGATTTCTGTTAAAATTCAACACGGCACTACCACAATTTATGGTATTATTGTTGGCTACGACAAGGAAAATGAAGTTCTTAAAATTAGCCAATTAAATAGTAATAGCGATATTAGTTCAGGCGATAAGGTGACAACGGGTGGATTAGGAAACTTTAATGTTGCGGATATTCCTGTTGGTGAAGTGGTTGCCACAACGCATAGTACAGACTATTTGACACGAGAAGTAACTGTTAAATTGAGTGCAGATACTCATAATGTGGATGTGATAGAATTAGTGGGGAATTCATAATGAGACAGTTGAAGCAGGTTGGAGTATTTTTATTGCTTCCTTTCTTTGTTCTAATTGACGCCCATATTAGCCAGCTTCTGGGCTCATTTTTCCCCCATGTACATTTGGCTAGTCATTTTCTGTTTCTATTTCTCTTATTTGAGACGATAGAAGTATCAGAGTATCTCTATCTAGTCTATTGTTTTGTTATAGGCTTGGTTTATGATGTTTACTTTTTCCATCTAATAGGGATTGCAACTCTCTTATTTATCTTATTGGGAGCCTTCCTTCATAAATTGAATAGTGTTATTTTGTTGAATCGTTGGACAAGAATGCTAGCTATGATTGTGCTGACATTCCTGTTTGAAATGGGTAGTTATCTTTTGGCTTTTATGGTAGGGTTGACAGTAGATAGCATGTCGATTTTTATAGTCTATAGCTTGGTACCGACGATGATTTTAAATTTTTTATGGATTACTGTTTTTCAATTTATTTTTGAAAAATATTATCTATAAGAACGACATATAAATGTAACAAAGGCGTAATGTTTATTGGAATTTTTTTTGGTATACTAGTATTGTCTTAAACAGAAGGAGTATTTATTAGCCATGAAGAAAAAAATCTTAGCCTCGCTTTTATTAAGTACAGTAATGGTTTCCCAGGCAGCAGTATTGACGACTGCCCATGCAGAAACGACTGATGACAAAATTGCTGCTCAAGATAATAAAATTAGTAATTTAACAGCACAACAAGAAGAAGCACAAAAACAAGTTGATCAAATTCAGGAGCAAGTATCTGCGATTCAAGCAGAGCAATCTAACTTGCAATCTGAAAATGATAGATTACAAGCAGAATCTAAGAAACTCGAGGGTGAGATTACAGAACTTTCCAAAAACATTGTTTCTCGTAACCAATCTTTGGAAAAACAAGCTCGTAGTGCTCAAACAAATGGAGCTGCAACTAGCTATATCAATACCATTGTAAACTCAAAATCAATTACAGAAGCTATTTCACGTGTTACTGCAATGAGTGAAATCGTATCTGCGAACAACAAAATGTTAGAACAACAAAAGGCAGATAAAAAAGCTATTTCTGAAAAACAAGTAGCAAATAATGATGCTATCAATACTGTAATTGCTAATCAACAAAAATTAGCTGATGATGCTCAAGCATTGACTACGAAACAGGCAGAACTAAAGGCTGCTGAATTGAGTCTTGCTGCTGAGAAAGCGACAGCTGAAGGGGAAAAAGCAAGTCTATTAGAGCAAAAAGCAGCAGCTGAGGCAGAGGCTCGTGCAGCTGCGGCAGCAGAAGCAGCTTATAAGGCAAAACAAGTAAGTCAACAACAAACAGTTGTTGCTTCTGGAAATACGACTTTTGCAGCACAGGTTCAAGCTGTAGCTTCTTCGGAATCAACAACATATACTCCTGTGGCAGTCAAACAACGCCCAACATACAGTACAAATGCTTCAACTTATCCAATTGGTGAATGTACATGGGGAGTTAAAACATTAGCACCTTGGGCTGGAGACTATTGGGGTAATGGAGCACAGTGGGCCACAAGTGCAGCAGCAGCAGGTTTCCGTACAGGTTCAACACCTCAAGTTGGAGCAATTGCATGTTGGAACGATGGTGGATATGGTCACGTAGCGGTTGTTACAGCTGTTGAATCAACAACACGTATCCAAGTATCAGAATCAAATTATGCTGGGAATCGTACAATTGGAAATCACCGTGGATGGTTCAATCCAACAACGACTTCTGAAGGTTTTGTAACATATATTTATGCAGACTAATTATAGAGGGACTCGAATAGAGCCCTCTTTTCAGATTTTACCAGAGACAATAACTATTAAAAATCCCATCAAAATAGCTTGAAAATATCGAAAAAGTATGGTAGAATAAAAATTGTCGTATGAACGATAATACTCATTCTTGATGAATTGTGAAGCAGTTGCCCTTGGGTCGTTTTGCGAGTTGAAGTCAAGAAGAGGAAAAAACAAAAAGGAGAAATACTCATGGCAGTAATTTCAATGAAACAACTTCTTGAGGCTGGTGTACACTTTGGTCACCAAACTCGTCGCTGGAACCCTAAGATGGCTAAGTACATCTTTACTGAACGTAACGGAATCCACGTTATCGACTTGCAACAAACTGTAAAATATGCTGACCAAGCATACGACTTCATGCGTGATGCAGCAGCTAACGATGCAGTTGTATTGTTCGTTGGTACTAAGAAACAAGCAGCTGATGCAGTTGCTGAAGAAGCAGTACGTTCAGGTCAATACTTCATCAACCACCGTTGGTTGGGTGGAACTCTTACAAACTGGGGAACAATCCAAAAACGTATCGCTCGTTTGAAAGAAATCAAACGTATGGAAGAAGATGGAACTTTCGAAGTTCTTCCTAAGAAAGAAGTTGCACTTCTTAACAAACAACGTGCGCGTCTTGAAAAATTCTTGGGTGGTATCGAAGATATGCCTCGTATCCCAGATGTGATGTACGTAGTTGACCCACATAAAGAGCAAATCGCTGTTAAAGAAGCTAAAAAATTGGGAATCCCAGTTGTAGCGATGGTTGACACAAATACTGATCCAGATGATATTGATGTAATCATCCCAGCTAACGATGACGCTATCCGTGCTGTTAAATTGATCACAGCTAAATTGGCTGACGCTATCATCGAAGGACGTCAAGGTGAGGATGCAGTAGCAGTTGAAGCAGAATTTGCAGCTTCAGAAACTCAAGCAGATTCAATTGAAGAAATCGTTGAAGTTGTAGAAGGCGACAACGCTTAATTTATATAAATAGTAATTACCTAGGAGGGCGGGGCTTAGCCCGGCTCTCCTATTTTTAAAAAATATAGGAGAATCAAAATGGCAGAAATTACAGCTAAACTTGTAAAAGAGTTGCGTGAAAAATCTGGTGCCGGTGTTATGGACGCTAAAAAAGCGCTTGTAGAAACAGACGGTGACATCGAAAAAGCGATTGAATTGCTTCGTGAAAAAGGTATGGCTAAGGCAGCTAAGAAAGCTGACCGTGTTGCTGCAGAAGGTTTGACTGGTGTTTATGTTGACGGTAACATTGCAGCAGTTGTTGAAGTAAATGCTGAAACTGACTTCGTTGCGAAAAACGCTCAATTTGTTGAGTTAGTAAACGCAACAGCTAAAGCAATCGTTGAAGGAAAACCAGCTAACAACGAAGAAGCTCTTGCTTTGACAATGCCTTCAGGTGAAACTCTTGAAGCTGCATACGTATCTGCAACAGCAACTATCGGAGAAAAAATCTCATTCCGTCGCTTTGCATTGATTGAAAAAACAGACGCACAACACTTTGGAGCTTACCAACATAACGGTGGACGTATCGGTGTTATCTCTGTAATCGAAGGTGGAGACGAAGCACTTGCTAAACAAATTTCAATGCACATCGCAGCGATGAAACCAACAGTTCTTTCATACAAAGAATTGGATGAGCAATTTGTTAAAGATGAGTTGGCACAATTGAACCACGTTATCGACCAAGATAACGAAAGTCGTGCAATGGTTAACAAACCAGCTCTTCCACACTTGAAGTATGGATCAAAAGCACAATTGACTGATGAAGTGATTGCTCAAGCTGAAGCTGACATCAAAGCTGAGTTGGCTGCAGAAGGCAAACCAGAAAAAATCTGGGACAAAATTATCCCAGGTAAAATGGATCGCTTCATGCTTGACAACACTAAAGTTGACCAAGCTTATACACTTCTTGCACAAGTTTACATCATGGATGACAGCAAGACAGTTGAAGCATACCTTGAATCAGTTAACGCTTCAGTAGTTGAGTTCGCTCGCTTTGAAGTTGGTGAAGGTATTGAGAAAGCTGCAAACGACTTTGAAGCTGAAGTTGCAGCTACAATGGCAGCAGCCTTGAATAACTAATTATAGAAAGGAAGTAAATTTGCTTCCTTTTTTCTATGCAGTCGATCCTTATAGGGAGAGCTTCCTATTTTCAAGGTAAAAATAAAAAGCCCTATAATAAGGGCCAATTGTATTTAGGAGACTAAACTTCAAATTCATAGAGTGCTGTAGAGAGATAACGTTCACCGTTATCTGGTGCTAGAGCAAGGATTTTTTTACCTGTACCTAATTTTTTGGCAATCTCGATGGCTCCGTAGATAGCTGCAGCTGAGGAAATCCCTACAAGGAAGCCTTCTTTTCCACCAATTTCACGTCCGAGTGCAAGAGCATCATCTGATGTTACACGAACGATACCATCATAGGCTTTAGTATCAAGTGTATCAGGAATAAATCCAGCTGAGATACCTTGAATTTTGTGAGGACCAGGTTTTTCACCAGATAGAATAGCAGATTCATCAGCTTCCACTGCATAAACTTGAATGTTTGAATTTGCTGATTTGAGTGCATGAGAAACACCAGAAATCGTTCCACCGGTACCCACTCCAGCAACAAAGGCATCTAGTCCATCTTTACCGAAAGCAGCTAGTATTTCAGCTCCTGTTGTTCTTTCGTGTACTTCTGGATTAGCTGGATTGTCAAATTGAAGAGGAAGGAAGCCATCACGTTCAGCAGCGATTTCTTGAGCCTTAGCAATAGCACCCTTCATTCCTTCGCTACCAGGCGTAAGGACGAGTTCAGCACCATAGGCTTGGATAATCTTACGGCGTTCTACACTCATAGTTTCAGGCATAACGATGACAACTTTATACCCTTTAGCAGCCCCTACCCATGAAAGTCCAATACCAGTGTTTCCACTTGTTGCTTCAACAATAGTAGAACCAGGTTTCAGAATACCATCTTGTTCAGCTTTTTCAATCATGCTAAGGGCAATACGGTCTTTTACAGATGAACCAGGATTAAATGCTTCAAGTTTTACATAGACATCTGCAGCACCTTCTGGCACAATGTTGTTGAGTCTAACAATCGGTGTTTGACCGACTAGTTCAGTAATGTTGTTATAAATAGACATATGAATACCTCTTTGTATAAGATATTTCTAGTATAACGCTATCTATACCATTTGTAAAATATAGAAATCCTATCGAAGTGATAGGATTTTTTTATATCACAGGTCTAAGCCATTAATTTTTAAGCGATTGTGTTCAGCTAATTCTAGTAAATAGGTGTAAAGGAAAACGATATCAGGTTTCGTTTGAATTGCTTCATTTTCTAGTATATTTTGGTACGCATCTTTTTATTTTGCTAATTAAAGTAGCGGTGGAAATATCAGTGAAACACTGTATTATCTATTGTTTACACTAGGTTTACAGGAACCTCAACTTCGCGTAAACCTTGATCAGTTAAAGTGACTTTTCCATTAAAAAATTCTACCAGTGCATCTTTAATAGTTTCTTTTTCTTCTTTATCAACATAAATCATCGTATCGACTTGATCTGTAAAGTTTGTATCCAGCTCCATGAGATTATGTTCTTTAAGAAAGTTACTGTACTCTTGGTACTGAGCATAAGACATTTGAATAGCAATGCCCGCCTGTTCCTTTATTTCAATGATGCCAATTTCTTTGACAGCTAAGGCGACACTGCCGGCGTAAGCACGAATTAGTCCTCCAGCGCCTAGTTTAATACCACCAAAGTAGCGTGTCACAACCACACAGACATTGGTGAGATTGTGATTTTCTAGTACCCCAAGCATGGGAACACCAGCAGTACCACTAGGCTCACCATCATCACTTGTACGTTTAATTTCACTACGTTCTCCAATAATAAAGGCAGAGCAGTTATGTGTCGCTTTGTAGTGTTCTTTTTTGATGGCAGTAATGAAGTCACGAGCCTCTTCTTCGCTATAAACACGCTTGGCATGGCAGATAAAGCGAGATTTTTTGATTTCTTCTTGGACTTGACCGTCCTCTTTAATTGTTCTAAATTCCATGATTTAATTGTACTAAAAAATCATCTAAAGTGCTAGTTTTTACGAATAAAGAAGTATGAAAGTAAATCCAAATTATCTCGGTCGTTTATTTACTGAGAATGAATTAACAGAAGAAGAACGTCAGTTGGCGGAGAAACTTCCAGCAATGAGAAAGGAGAAGGGGAAACTTTTCTGTCAACGTTGTAATAGTACTGTTCTAGAAGAATGGTATTTGCCCATCGGTGCTTACTATTGTCGAGAGTGCTTGCTGATGAAGCGAGTCAGAAGTGATCAAACTTTATACTATTTTCCGCAGGAGGATTTTCCGAAGCAAGATGTTCTCAAATGGCGCGGCCAATTAACTCCTTTTCAAGAGAAGGTGTCAGAGGGACTACTTCAAGCAGTAGACAAGCAAAAGCCAACCTTAGTTCATGCGGTAACAGGAGCTGGAAAGACAGAAATGATTTATCAAGTAGTGGTTAAAGTGATTAATGGAGGTGGTGCAGTGTGTTTGGCTAGTCCTCGCATAGATGTTTGTTTGGAGCTGTATAAGCGCCTGCAAGATGATTTTGCTTGCGAGATATCTTTACTACACGGAGAATCAGAGCCGTATTTTCGAACACCACTAGTTGTTGCGACGACCCATCAGTTATTGAAGTTTTATCAAGCTTTTGATTTGCTGATAGTGGATGAAGTAGATGCCTTTCCTTATGTTGACAATCCCACGCTTTACCATGCTGTCAAGAATAGTGTAAAGGAGAATGGATTGAGAATCTTTTTAACAGCGACTTCGACAGATGAGTTAGATAGGAAAGTCCGTTTAGGAGAACTAAAAAGATTGAGCTTACCGAGACGGTTTCATGGAAATCCGTTGATTATTCCAAAACCAATTTGGTTATCGGATTTTAATCGCTACTTAGATAAGAAGTGTTTGTCGCCAAAGTTAAAGTCCTATATTGATAAGCAGAGAAAGACAGGTTATCCGTTACTTATTTTTGCTTCAGAAATTAAGAAAGGGGAGCAGTTAAAAGAAATCTTACAGGAGCAATTTCCAAATGAGAAAATTGGCTTTGTATCTTCTGTAACAGAGGATCGATTAGAGCAAGTACAAGCTTTTCGAGATGGGGAGCTGACAATACTTATCAGTACGACAATCTTGGAGCGTGGAGTTACATTCCCTTGTGTGGATGTTTTCGTAGTAGAGGCTAATCATCGTTTGTTTACCAAGTCTAGTTTGATTCAAATTGGTGGACGAGTTGGACGAAGTATGGATAGACCGACAGGAGATTTGCTTTTCTTCCATGATGGGTTAAATGCTTCAATTAAGAAGGCGATTAAGGAAATTCAGATGATGAATAAGGAGGCTGGTCTATGAAGTGCTTGTTATGTGAGCAGACTATGAAGACTGTTTTAACTTTTAGTAGTCTCTTACTTCTGAAGAATGATGCCTCCTGTCTTTGTTTAGATTGTGATTCTACTTTTGAGAGGATTGGAGAAGAGCACTGTCCAAACTGTATGAAAATAGGATTGTCAACAAAGTGTCAAGGTTGTCAATTTTGGTGTAAAGAAGGAGTTGAAGTCAGTCATAGAGCGATTTTTACTTACAATCAAGCTATGAAGGATTTTTTCAGTCGGTATAAGTTTGATGGAGACTTCCTTTTAAGAAAAGTGTTTGCTTCAGTTTTAAGTGAGGAGTTAAAAAAGTACAAAGAGTATCAATTTGTAGTCATTCCCCTAAGTCCTGATAGATATGTTAACAGAGGATTTAATCAGGTTGAGGGCTTGGTAGAGGCAGCAGGTTTTTCGTATCTGGATTTACTAGGGAAAAGAGAAGAGAGAGCCAGTTCTTCTAAAAATCGTTCAGAACGCTTGGGGACAGAACTTCCTTTCTTTATAAAAAGTGGAGTCACTATTCCTAAAAAAATCCTACTTATAGATGATATCTATACTACAGGAGCAACTATAAATCGTGTCAAGAAACTGTTGGAAGAAGCTGGTGCTAAGGATGTAAAAACATTTTCCCTTGTAAGATGAGGAAAAAATTTGCAAAAATAGAATGAAAGCGTTATAATAAAATCATAAAAACAAAAATGTTTAGAAAGAAGGTACTCATATGATTAAATATAGTATACGTGGTGAAAACCTAGAAGTAACAGAAGCAATTCGTGATTATGTAGTTTCTAAACTCGAAAAGATCGAAAAGTATTTTCAAGCTGAACAAGAGTTGGATGCTCGAGTTAACTTGAAGGTGTATCGTGAAAAAACTGCTAAAGTGGAAGTAACGATTCCGCTTGGCTCTATTACTCTTCGTGCAGAAGATGTATCTCAAGATATGTATGGTTCAATTGACCTTGTAACTGATAAAATTGAACGTCAGATTCGTAAAAATAAAACAAAAATCGAGCGTAAAAATAAAAATAAGGTAGCAACTGGTCAATTATTTACAGATGCTTTGGTGGAAGATTCAAATGTTGTCCAGTCTAAAGTTGTTCGTTCAAAACAAATTGATTTAAAACCAATGGATTTGGAAGAAGCAATTCTACAAATGGATTTATTGGGGCATGATTTCTTTATCTATGTGGATGTTGAAGATCAGACAACCAATGTGATTTATCGTCGTGAGGATGGCGAAATTGGTTTGTTAGAGGTTAAAGAATCTTAATTTCAATATGTGTAAAGGTAGGTTTACTGAATTGTAAACTACCTTTTTCTTATAATTGATAGAATTACTGATTACACTTTTAAAAAGTCGCTTTTTGAGGGGTATTATGGTATAATGGGTGCCAAGAGGTTTTGAATGAAAAAATTTTATGTAAGTCCAATTTTTCCTATTCTAGTAGGATTGATTGCGTTTGGAGTCTTATCCACTTTCATTATTTTTGTTAATAATAATCTGTTGACGGTTTTAATTTTGTTTCTTTTTGTAGGAGGCTATGTTTTTTTATTTAAGAAACTGAGAGTGCATTATACAAGGAGTGATGTAGAACAGATACAGTATGTAAACCACCAAGCGGAAGAAAGTTTGACAGCTCTATTGGAACAGATGCCTGTAGGTGTTATGAAATTGAATTTATCTTCTGGAGAGGTTGAGTGGTTTAATCCCTATGCTGAATTGATTTTGACCAAGGAAGATGGCGATTTTGATTTAGAAGCTGTTCAAACGATTATCAAGGCTTCAGTAGGAAATCCGTCTACTTATGCTAAGCTGGGTGAGAAGCGTTATGCTGTTCATATGGATTCTTCTTCCGGTGTTTTGTATTTTGTAGATGTATCCAGGGAGCAAGCCATAACAGATGAATTAGTAACGAGTCGACCAGTGATTGGAGTTGTGTCTGTGGATAATTATGATGATTTGGAGGATGCAACTTCTGAGTCAGATATTAGTCAAATCAATAGTTTTGTAGCTAATTTTATATCAGAGTTTTCAGAAAAATACATGATGTTTTCTCGTCGGGTAAGTATGGATCGATTTTATCTATTTACTGACTATACGGTGCTTGAGGGCTTGATGAATGATAAATTTTCTGTTATTGATGCTTTCAGAGAAGAGTCGAAACAGAGGCAGTTGCCCTTGACCTTAAGTATGGGATTTTCTTATGGCGATGGAAATCATGATGAAATAGGGAAAGTTGCTTTGCTCAACTTGAACTTGGCTGAAGTACGTGGTGGCGACCAGGTGGTTGTCAAGGAGAATGATGAAACGAAAAATCCAGTCTACTTTGGCGGTGGGTCGGCTGCGTCCATCAAGCGCACTCGTACCCGTACTCGATCAATGATGACAGCCATATCTGATAAGATTCGTAGTGTGGATCAAGTGTTTGTAGTTGGGCATAGAAATTTAGATATGGATGCTTTGGGCTCTGCTGTAGGTATGCAGTTGTTCGCCAGCAATGTGATTGAAAATAGCTATGCTCTTTATGACGAAGAACAAATGTCTCCAGATATTGAACGAGCTGTTTCATTCTTAGAAAAAGAAGGAGTTACGAAGTTGTTGTCTGTTAAGGATGCAATGGGGATGGTGACCAATCGTTCTTTGTTGATTCTTGTAGACCATTCAAAGACAGCCTTAACATTATCAAAAGAATTTTATGATTTATTTACCCAAACTATTGTTATTGACCACCACAGAAGGGATCAGGATTTTCCAGATAATGCAGTTATCACTTATATCGAAAGTGGTGCAAGTAGTGCCAGTGAGTTGATAACGGAGTTGATTCAGTTCCAAAATTCTAAGAAAAATCGTTTGAGTCGTATGCAAGCAAGTGTCTTGATGGCTGGTATGATGTTGGATACTAAAAATTTCACCTCACGAGTGACTAGTCGGACATTTGATGTTGCTAGCTATCTCAGAACGCGCGGAAGTGATAGTGTTGCTATCCAAGAAATCGCTGCGACAGATTTTGAAGAATATCGTGAGGTCAATGAACTGATTTTACAGGGGCGTAAATTAGGTTCAGATGTACTAATAGCAGAGGCTAAGGACACGAAATGCTATGATACAGTTGTTATTAGTAAGGCAGCAGATGCCATGTTAGCTATGTCAGGTATTGAAGCGAGTTTTGTTCTTGCGAAAAATACACAAGGCTTTATATCCATCTCAGCTCGGAGTCGTAGTAAACTGAATGTGCAACGGATTATGGAAGAGTTAGGCGGTGGAGGTCACTTTAATTTGGCAGCAGCTCAAATTAAAGATTTAACCTTGTCAGAAGCAGGTGAAAAACTGACAGAAATTGTATTAAATGAAATAAAGGAAAAGGAGAAAGAAGAATGAAAGTAATCTTTTTAGCAGATGTTAAAGGAAAAGGTAAAAAAGGCGAAATTAAGGAAGTACCAACAGGGTATGCGCAAAACTTTCTTATCAAAAAGAACCTAGCAAAAGAAGCGACTGCTCAAGCTGTAGGTGAACTTCGTGGTAAACAAAAATCTGAAGAGAAAGCTCACGCTGAGATGATTGCAGAAGCAAAAGCAATTAAAGCCCAGCTTGAAGCAGAAGAAACGGTTGTAGAATTTGTTGAAAAAGTTGGTCCAGATGGTCGTACCTTTGGTTCTATTACCAATAAGAAGATTGCAGAAGAATTGCAAAAGCAATTTGGAATTAAGATTGATAAACGTCATATTCAAGTACAAGCTCCGATTCGAGCGGTTGGTTTGATTGATGTGCCAGTGAAAATCTATCAAGATATCACAAGTGTAATCAATCTTCGTGTGAAAGAAGGATAAGTTTACACCTTCTTGACAAGATTGTAAAAGGAAGGGAAGTCTGATGGCAGAAGTAGAAGAGTTACGAGTACAACCTCAAGATATCTTAGCTGAACAATCCGTTTTGGGGGCTATCTTTATTGATGAGAGTAAGCTTGTTTTTGTGCGAGAATATATTGAGTCTCGGGACTTTTTTAAGTATGCCCATCGTTTGATTTTCCAAGCTATGGTCGATTTATCCGATCGTGGTGATGCTATAGATGCAACAACGGTTCGTACTATTCTTGATAATCAAGGCGATTTGCAGAATATTGGTGGCTTGTCTTACTTGGTTGAGATTGTCAATTCTGTGCCAACTTCTGCTAATGCGGAGTATTATGCTAAAATTGTTGCAGAAAAGGCTATGTTACGGCGATTAATCGCCAAGTTGACAGAGTCTGTCAATCAAGCTTACGAGGCTTCACAACCAGCTGATGAAATCATTGCTCAGGCAGAAAAAGGGCTGATTGATGTTAGTGAAAATGCTAATCGAAGTGGATTTAAGAATATTCGAGACGTGTTGAATGTTAACTTTGGAAATCTGGAAGCTCGCTCGCAGCAAACGACTGATATTACAGGTATTGCGACAGGCTATCGTGATTTAGATCATATGACGACTGGTCTGCATGAAGAGGAGTTGATTATCTTAGCAGCTCGTCCGGCGGTTGGTAAGACAGCCTTTGCCTTGAATATCGCTCAGAATATTGGGACTAAGTTGGACAAGACGGTAGCTATTTTCTCACTGGAAATGGGTGCGGAAAGTCTAGTGGATCGTATGTTGGCGGCAGAAGGTTTGGTGGAATCCCATTCTATCCGTACGGGTCAATTGACTGATGAGGAGTGGCAAAAGTATACCATTGCTCAAGGGAACCTAGCAAACGCAAGTATCTATATCGATGATACGCCAGGGATTCGAATTACAGAGATTCGTTCTCGTTCTCGTAAACTGGCTCAAGAAACGGGCAATCTAGGTTTGATTTTGATAGATTACTTGCAGCTTATCACGGGAACTGGGCGAGAAAACCGCCAACAAGAAGTTTCAGAAATTTCACGTCAGTTGAAAATCCTAGCCAAGGAACTGAAGGTTCCAGTAATCGCTCTGAGTCAGTTGTCTCGTGGTGTAGAACAACGTCAGGATAAAAGACCAGTCTTGTCTGATATTCGTGAATCTGGGTCTATCGAGCAGGACGCTGATATCGTAGCCTTTCTTTATCGCGACGATTACTATGAGCGTGGTGGTGAAGAAGAGGAAGGCATACCAAATAATAAGGTGGAAGTTATTATCGAGAAAAACCGTAGTGGAGCTCGTGGAACTGTGGAATTGATTTTCCAAAAAGAATACAATAAATTTTCAAGTATCTCAAAGAGGGAGGCATAAGATGTCAGATGCATTTACAGATGTAGCCAAGATGAAAAAAATCAAAGAGGAAATCAAGGCGCATGAGGGTCATGTAATTGAAATGACTTTGGAAAATGGGCGCAAGCGCCAAAAAAATAGATTGGGTAAGTTAATTGAAGTTTATCCATCCCTATTTATTGTGGAATTTGGGAACGTTGAAGGAGATAAACAAGCTAATGTTTACGTTGAATCCTTTACCTACTCAGATATCCTTACAGAAAAGAATTTGATTCATTATCTGGACTAAAGTGAGAGATTTTCTCACTTTTTCTTTTTTCTCCGAATAGTTTAAGTGAAGGCAATCTTCGATTTATATTATTTTTCAAGGAGGAAGAATGAAAATTTTACCGTTTATAGCAAGAGGGACAAGTTATTACTTGAAGATGTCAGTTAAAAAGCTTGTTTCTTTTTTAGTAGTAGGATTGATGCTAGCAGCGGGTGATAGTGTCTATGCCTACTCTGGAGGGAATGGATCGATTGCGCGTGGAGATGATTATCCTGCTTATTATAAAAATGGGAGCCAGGAGATTGATCAGTGGCGCATGTATTCTCGTCAGTGTACTTCTTTCGCAGCCTTTCGTTTGAGTAATGTCAATGGTTTTGAGATTCCAAGGGCTTATGGAAATGCGAATGAATGGGGGCATCGTGCTCGTCGTGAAGGCTATCGTGTAGATAATACACCGACGATTGGCTCCATTGCTTGGTCTACTGCAGGAACTTATGGGCATGTTGCCTGGGTGTCAAATGTAATGGGAGATCAGATTGAGATCGAGGAATATAACTATGGTTATACAGAAGCCTATAATAAACGAAGTATAAAAGCAAATACGATGACAGGATTTATTCATTTTAAAGATTTGGCTGGTGGCAGTGTTGGGACTAGTCAATCCTTAGCTTCAACAGGGGGCACACATTATTTTAAGACTAAGTCAGCTATCAAAAATCAACCTCTAGCTAGCGCAACTGTGATTGATTACTATTATCCTGGGGAGAAGGTTCATTATGATCAAATTCTCGAAAAAGATGGCTACAAGTGGTTGAGTTATACGGCTTATAACGGAAGTCGTCGCTATATACAGCTAGAGGGAGTGACTTCTTCACAAAATTATCAGAATCAATCAGGAAATAGCTCTAGCTATAGATCCAATAGTAGTCCAACTGTCGGTTGGAAGAAAATAAATGGTAGTTGGTATCATTTCAAATCAAATGGTTCTAAATCAACAGGCTGGCTGAAAGACGGTTCTAGCTGGTATTATTTGAAATTATCTGGTGAAATGCAGACAGGATGGTTAAAGGAAAATGGCTCGTGGTATTATCTGGATAGTTCAGGGGCAATGAAAACAGGCTGGTATCAAGTTTCTGGTAAGTGGTATTATTCTTACTCTTCAGGTGCCCTAGCTGTTAATACGACGGTGGATGGCTACAGAGTAAACAGTGATGGAGAACGAGTGTAGAAAATTGGAGTAGGAAATTTTTCCTGCTCTTTTCTGGTACGACGGGCATGTCGTGCATCTGAGGTGTAAGTCCTCGGTGGGCACCTGCTACCGGTGAACCCAATAGCGATTCCCAAGCCTGACTATCGTGAGGTAGCGGATTAAAACGGTCTGGGGATAGACCGTTTTAAGTCTGACACTGGAAATAAGAATCGTCAGAGGAAGGGATAGCGAAATCGTGGCTCTACGAACAGGAAGGTGATAGTAAGGCGTATATAGCGGATAAGGGGGCCAGAAACTCTAAAGTCCAAAAAGGTAGTCGTAACCCATATGCGTAAATCACGAGA
>NZ_VMLO01000043.1:0-2544 GCF_013276735.1 Streptococcus sp. 1559 | reverse complement strand
GAGAACGAGCAGGGGAGCTAGTTGGTAACTTGTTTGCCTCTCTTTACAGAGTTCGATAGTCTCAAGAGCTTCTTGGATGGCTTCATTATATTTTTCCTTTGATACTAGGTAGTGAGCGTAGTTGTAACGAACTCTGATGTAGCCAAATAAAAACTCTTGATGCTCAAAATTTTTTGTCTGATATAACTCCATCAAATGAGAGTAGTTTGCCTCATATTCTTGTTCAAGACCCACTAAGGAATAGAAATTAGATAGAGTATTCAACGCCTTTAAATAAATCAGAGTATTTGAAGAGACTTTTAATAATATATTTTCCAATGACGAAATTGCCTCACACTTACTGTCATATTGATAGAAGTCAATTATAGATTTAATCCATTCAAGGTAAGTTCGGTCTTCTAATGTTAGAAAAGTGCTTCGTTCTACCTCTATTTTATAAAGATATTCTAAATCGTCATAATTTCTGTCATCTAATAGGCGAGCAGATAGATGTTTGAAATTAGAGAGGTTAGACTTAACTTCGATTTGTTCATTGAAAAAGTAATCCAAAGGGACTTCAAGTCGTTGAGAGAGTTTGAATAACAAGTCTGCGGAGGGAATAAAATGACCTCTTTCAATTTTACTAATCTGGCTTTGTTCACAAATTCCTTCTGCAAGAGTTTGTTGGGAGAGTCTCAACTCTTTTCTTTTCAATCTGAATTTTTCTGCGAGTGTATTCATTAAAAATAATAAACCTTCCTATTTGCTTAATTTCATTATAAAATTTTTAGTTCAAAATAGCAAGTTAAAGGAATAAATAATTCTTTATGGTAATAACAAGAAAAAAAAAGTTAAAAATTACATAAAAATACTTGACTAAATAAAATATATCTGTTAGAATAAAAAGAAAGGGGTTTCATTGCATGAGAAAAAACGTGGAATTAAAAAATTAGTTACATTTGCATTGCTAGGTGTTTTTATGTTTAGTAATACAATTCCTTACCAACAGTTTATTCAGAAGAATAGACAATTGGAGATTCGAGTGCAATCACAAAAGAAGTCCAATGGTCTTGATGTTGGGAAGGCTGATTAAAGAATAATGGAATAGAATTAGTCTCTAGTATATTCGCTTTTATTATTCATTAAAAATTGTAGGGGCAAGTTTGAAAAAATAAAAGTTAGTTGATTGATTACTTCTCTAAATTTTGGGCACACTAAAAAGAGGTCTTGATACCCAACCTTTAAAATTAAAGCACCTTGAATCCGTGCTGTTGTGCAAAACGAACGGCATCTTGGACAGACATTGTCTTATCTGAATTTCTTATTTCTGTAAGACCTTGTAATCTTGGATTATAACTCTCCTATTTTAAAAGTACGTGGTAGATGGCAACCAATAATCTGCGACAGATAGCGATGATAGCTTTTCGATGCCATATAAATAATTTTTAACATGAGGGGGCTCCCTTCATAAAATTTGAGTCTGCCTATCCCTTGACTATTCTTTCCTTTCACAAACGAGTCGCTTATTCAATTATAAGTTTACGTGCTCTTAGTCACAGTTCTTGTGCTTGATGGAAAGAATGACACCTATAAAAATGCGAGGTAGTGGCTGTACCACTCACTTATTCACCTCCCCGTGATTTGTAGTAGTGATAGGCTTTCTCACTGTTATTATAAAACAAAGAGCACAACACTTTTTCATTCTGTGTTGTGCCTTGAGTGAAACGAAAGGAATGAATTATAAAAATGAAGAAAACATTTTATCGCAAATTCGGTATTTCAATTATTGCTAGTACTTTATTAGCTAGCCAGCTATCGACAGTATCTGCTTTGACTGTTATTTCAAGTACAGGCGAGGAGTATGAGGTAAGTGAAACATTACAAGAGAGTCCAGGAACTAATAATTTTTCACTTCCCGATGTTTCACCGACTTATGGTCAATATTATACAAATCAGTCAGAAGTCATTATTGGTAAAAATGATTTAGTTAAGGTAAAAAATACTTTACAATATCCTTACTCTACATCAGCTTATGTAGAGTAAGAATTTCGTGGTGTGAAAAATGGTAAAGATGTAACTTATCGAGGGAGTGCCAATTTTATAAAGGATAATGTCCTTATTACTGCTGCTCATAATATTTATAAACATGAGTTTGGTAAAGATGCAGAAGAACTATATGTTACTCCTGCTCGTACTCCAAATAGTGTGCCGTTTGGTCGGATAAAAGTAAAAGAAGCTCGCTATTTAAAAGAATTTCGAAATACTGATCCAGATGAGCTTACTACCTATGACTTAGCAGTTTTAATTTTGGAAGAACCGATTGGCGCTCAATTGGGGACGTTAGGACTTCCCAATAATTTAGAAAATACTAAAAATCTAGATGTAACAGTTACGGGATATTCTGCTGTTAATAAGGATATTAAGCAGATGTATACTGATACAAAAACGATACTTCAAGATACAAATGATTTTTTATTCTATCAAGTAGATACTTTGCGTGGTGCAAGCGGTTCAGCAGTATATGATTCTACCAATAGGGTTGTCGGAGTTCATACCAATGGGAGT
>NZ_VMLO01000042.1:0-20679 GCF_013276735.1 Streptococcus sp. 1559 | reverse complement strand
GTAACAGTTTTGCTTTCTTGAACATCTTCTGTAGCTTGTGGGTATTTCACTACTTCGGTTGTATCTGTAGTTGTTGATGTTACAGTTGCTTCCGCTACAGTTGCCTTATCTGGTGCGTCATAGTTAGTGACTGTTGGAGAGGCTTGGGTCGCCCATGTACCTGTTGACCAGTCTCCTTCTGTTACTTTACCTGTCACTTTGTTACGCTTGTTGGTTTTTGTTAGTTCAACTGTTTGCGTAACTGGGCTAGCTACTTCTGTTGTTTCATCAGTCGCATCTACATACTTGATGGTACGGGTAACAGTTTTGGTTTCTTGAACATCTTCTATAGCTTGCGGATATTTCACAACGATTGTCTCATCTGTGCTTGCGGATGTGACGGTCGCAGAAGAAACCGTAGCTGTTTCGGCTGGACCATAGTTTTCTACTGATGGTGAAACTTTTTCGTCCCAGTTGCCTGTTGACCAAGTTCCTTCTGTCACGACTTTCGTCACTTTATTACGCTTGTTAGTTCTTGTTAATTCAACTGTTTGCGTAACTGGGCTAGCTACTTCGGTTGTTTCGTTGGCTTTATCGACATACTTGATGGTACGGGTAACAGTTTTAGTTTCTTTAACATCTTCTGTAGCTTGCGGATATTTCACAACGACTGTCTCATCTTTGCTTACTGATGTGACGGTCGCAGAAGAAACCGTAGCTGTTTCGGCTGGACCATAGTTTTCTACTGATGGTGAAACTTTTTCGTCCCAGTTTCCTGTTGTCCATTCACCGTAGGTTACAACTCCTGTTACCTTGTTCTCAGTTTTTGTACGGCTTAAGGTTACAGGTTGAACAACATCTTCTTTGACAGTTTGGTTCGTAACTTTATCAACGTAATGAATGGTACGCGTTATAGTCTTCGTCTCAGTAGTGGTGGCTGTTTTAGGAACCACTGTTTCCTCAACATTCTCACGGTAGTAGTAGTTAACGGTTGCACCGTCTTCTGGTACAGTTCCTGTGGCATTTTCAGGAGTTGCTACCAAGGTGTATGTTGTTTTCCTTGTGATAACTCGGTCTTCTTTGTCCTCAGTTGTTGTTTTTCCTTCAATAACTTTTGCTTCTGTAGTATACTCAGAACCTATCGCTAAATCAGCTTGTACAACAGACTCTGCCAACTTCTCTTGGGTACCTTCTTTATAGTAATTGGCTGTTACTGTAGCAGTAGTAGGCGCTTCACGTTCCTCATATACATAAGTTACCGTTCTTACCCCGCTTACGATATTTCCTTCAGTAGGGGCAGAATTTTCCCCCAAATCTCTTTTGACTCTATAATGTTTCCCATTAGTCGTTGAGATAGTGCTGAGTTTTTTATCTGTGACATTATAGCTAGTACCAATCAGTTGTTTTTTATTGGTAATGTAGGTTCCGTCACTTTCTTTTTCTCCAATTCCAGTATCATTTTTCAATGATAGCAAATGCCCTTGTTCATCAACATAGCGAACTTTCACATTTCCTGAGATTAGTTCTGCCAATTCTGAGGTTTTCTTCTTTTTCTTGATTTCTTCGGTTATTTTCTTTTTCTCTTCTTCGGGAATATTTAGTTTTGGAATGATTTTTTCAACAACGGTTCGTGATGGTTCCACAGTATCTTGGATGACTGAAAAGTCAGCGAGAATTGGAAGATTATACTGAACACGGTGACTTTGAGGATTTACCCCTACTCTGTCATTATTCTCTGAAAATACTTGTACGGTATAAGAAACAACATCTTTTGCTAATAAAACATCCCCAGTAGAGAAGTAGCCACCTTTTCCTAGATTGCTATCTCCAGGACCCACTGCGTCCTTAATCTTATCAGATAGTTGTTTATCAGTCAGTACATTCGTTCGCACAATTCCTTTGTCTACCCCTACAAAGTGTGAGAAATGTTTGAAGTCTTCAGAATCAGATCTAGCCCAACCTTTATTAAGGTTATTTGCTTTTGTATTTGTATTGTCTCTCTCAAAGGTTTGGGAATCAACACCATATGTATCTGCACTTGCAGTTGCTTCTATATCTGACCCTTGAATACCTGCTTCCTTACTACCATTTCTAGCGGCGAGATAGGTGTATTTTTCTGTTTCTACTTCTAGCTGATCATCCTTAACATGATAGGTAATTTTCTTAGCACCTGGTATAAGAGTCCTCAGTAGTTTATATACTCTGTCATCAGCTTTAGCTGGAGGAGTGCTTGAGTTTAGCCAAGTTGGGGTATTAGGAGTATCTTTATCAGCAACTTTCAATAAATTATTTAATTCGTTTGATAGCTTTGAAGTTGACTGAGATGTGCTTGTGAATGTTTTTCCCCACTCTGAATCTCTTTCTTTTGATTTTTCTATACTTAAGAAGTCTTCCGTAACATTTAATACAATATCGCCTTGTTTTTTAACTTCTTCCCTAGCTTCTGCTTCCAATTGATTGTACAGTTTGGTATCTTCTTCTGTATAATATCTTCTGGGTTTACGGTGTAATGGAGTAAATTTTATTTTCTCATTACGAATTTTATTAACACGAGATTTAAACTCATCTTTAAAAAATTTGGAAATTTGGAAATTCGCCAGTTCTACATTTAAACCTTTTTTGTACAAGTTTTCATTTTGAACGATTTCGGCTACACGGTGAATGGTTTCATCGTATACCGTCTTCTCTTGGCCAGCAGTATCCTTAGTTTTAATGACTACTCGATAGGTTCCTTTAGAACCATTAATATCTGAGATATATCCTGTCACAAATTCCACACGAACACGGCTTCCGAAGCCAGGAGAAAAGGCAGTAAACTGCTTCTCTATCCCATTATATCCAACTACACCTGGAGAATATTTATTATACTTATCTTTTTCTAAAAATGGGAGATTCTTAAATTCGGTGGAGTTCTTATTAGCACGTTCATTTTGAGCACGTGGATCATACTTCGAATTATCTGAAACCGTCTCGTCACGATTAGCTCGTGTACGTCCTTTAACAAGCATAAGCATGTATTTAAAACGACGGTCTAATGCTTGTTCGTGCACAAAAATGTTATCTAAGGCATCTGCCCCAAGCATACCACCTTGTTCAATCGTACCATCTTCTTTCTTATACCAACCTGTAAAGTAACCATCTGCATTTTTCTTACCAATAACGAATTTACCTGGTCTGCCATCTTTACCTGCAATCGCTGTCCATCCACCGAAAGAATCAAGTTCTCTTATTTCACCATCTTGTAATTTATCTCCTGTACCATCTTCACTGACTTTGCCGTTTTTAAATCTAAGAGCATCCCCAAGGGTGTTCATACTACGCAAGTAAGAACGTTCATTATTTTGGAAGTCGTCTGGCATATTTTTTACAATATCCCATAATTGTTCGAGAGTCAGATTTTCCTTAGGAGTATCAAATTTCAGATGGGCATTCTTATCATCCCCACCTGTCTCTCCATCTTTAGGCACAATGACCCCGGGCTGGTGTTCTTTTACTGTGTCACCCTTACGATTGGCATCCAGTAAATCTGAATCAGTATCTGCTGTGTCTGAACCTCCCTCATTTCCAGAAGTCGGCTCTGATTCAGTTCCTGTAGCTCCATTCGATGAATCACTTGCCTCCTCATCAGCTAATTCTCTTTTACTACGAGTACGAGGTTTCGTACTTTCTGGAGTTACTAGCGGATTGTCAGCTACGGGAGCATTATAGGTGTTTGCTGCTGCATCAGTATGACTGAGGTCAGTCTTGTTTTCTGGCTCTCCAATTCCAGACTGTCCTGGATCTGTCGGGTTTGCTGTCCTCTCAGCTTCCCTCGCTGACTCCACGCCCTCAGCATGAGCAATCCCAGCTCCCATCAAAAGATAGAGCGCCCCAATGACAACACTAGCTGCACCGACACTCACTTTTCGAATACTGTATTTTAATTGTTTTTCTGGACTATTCATGACTACCTCCATATATATATCGAAAGATATATATTATAACAGATCTTATACAATAATCCTCATTTTAAATTATACAACGAATAAGGTTTAATTTCAATTTTTTAGAGACTACAAATAGGATAAACTTGACTTGTCATTTCGGTTTGTAATGAACACACTTAAATCAAAATTATGAATAGTACAGTCTTCTTCGCTCATTGACTAAAAACTTATGCTACCGTTTTACTAAAATGCTAAAAAGTGCTATAATGTGAACGGTTAAAACAATTTACAAAAAGGAGAATTTGAATGTCTTACCAAGAAAATTACCAGAAATGGGTTGATTTTGCGGAGCTTCCTGACTACCTTCGTCAAGATTTGGAAAATATGGATGAAAAAACTAAGGAAGATGCCTTCTATACAAATCTTGAATTTGGTACTGCAGGTATGCGTGGCTTGATTGGTGCTGGTACAAACCGCATCAACATCTACGTTGTTCGCCAAGCTACTGAGGGATTGGCTCGTTTGATTGAGTCAAAAGGTGGAAATGAAAAAGAACGCGGTGTGGCAATTGCCTACGACAGCCGTCACTTCTCACCTGAATTTGCCTTTGAATCTGCGGCAGTTCTTGCTAAACACGGCATCAAATCTTACGTATTTGAAAGCCTTCGTCCAACTCCAGAACTATCATTTGCAGTTCGTCACCTCAACTGTTTCGCAGGTATCATGGTCACAGCCAGCCACAACCCTGCTCCATTTAACGGTTACAAGGTTTACGGTGAAGACGGTGGACAAATGCCTCCACACGACGCGGACGCTTTGACTACTTATATCCGTGCAATCGAAAACCCATTTGCAGTTGAAGTTGCTGATGTGGAATCTGAAAAGGCTTCTGGCTTGATTGAAGTTATCGGCGAAGCTGTTGACGTAGAATACCTTAAAGAAGTTAAGGACGTAAACATCAACCCAGCCTTGATTGAAGAATTCGGTAAAGACATGAAAATTGTCTACACACCACTTCATGGTACTGGTGAAATGTTGGCTCGTCGTGCTCTTGCCCAAGCAGGATTTGACTCAGTTCAAGTCGTTGAAGTGCAAGCAACTGCTGATCCTGACTTCTCAACTGTAAAATCTCCAAACCCAGAAAGCCAAGCAGCCTTTGCCCTTGCTGAAGAACTTGGTCGTCAAGTTGGTGCAGATGTTCTTGTGGCAACTGACCCAGACGCTGACCGTGTTGGTGTTGAAGTTCTTCAAAAAGATGGTAGCTACCTCAACCTTTCAGGTAACCAAATCGGTGCTATCATGGCTAAATACATCTTGGAAGCTCATAAAAATGCTGGAACTCTTCCTGAAAATGCAGCCCTTTGCAAATCTATCGTATCAACTGACTTGGTAACGAAGATTGCTGAAAGCTATGGCGCAACTATGTTCAACGTCTTGACTGGTTTCAAATTCATCGCTGAAAAAATCCAAGAATTCGAAGAAAAACACAATCACACTTACATGATGGGATTTGAAGAAAGCTTCGGTTACTTGATTAAACCATTTGTACGTGATAAAGACGCTATCCAAGCTGTTCTTGTCGTTGCTGAACTTGCTGCCTACTACCGTTCACGTGGTTTGACACTTGCTGACGGTATCGAAGAAATCTACAAAGAGTACGGCTACTACGCAGAAAAGACAATCTCTGTTACCCTTTCAGGTGTCGATGGTGCTGAACAAATCAAAGCGATTATGGCTAAATTCCGTAACAATGCTCCAAAAGAATGGAACACAACAGCTATCACTGTCGTAGAAGACTTCAAAGCTCAAACAGCTACTGCTGCTGACGGTACTGTTACAAACTTGACAACTCCTCCAAGCGATGTGTTGAAATACACACTTGCTGACGGTTCATGGATTGCCGTTCGCCCTTCAGGGACAGAACCAAAAATCAAGTTCTACATTGCAGTTGTAGGTGAAACCAACGAAGAATCACAAGCTAAAATTGCTAACATCGAAGCAGAAATCAATGCTTTTATAAAATAAAGACCTAAAAAGATGAGACCAAACAATCTCATCTTTTTTTCGTATCAAATCTAAGCAATTTTAGAAACTTTATGGCATACTAGACTTATCAATGAAAGCGAGGTAATCTCATGGAACAATTTTTAGATAACATTAAAGACCTTGAAGTCACTACAGTTGCGCGTGCGCAAGAAGCTCTTGATAAAAAAGAAACTGCCACTTTCTTTATCGGTCGTAAAACTTGCCCTTACTGCCGTAAATTTGCAGGTACTTTGGCAGGTGTCGTAGCTGAAACCAAAGCTCACATCTACTTCATCAATAGTGAAGAAGCAAGCCAACTCAATGAGTTGCAAGCATTCCGCTCACGCTACGGAATCCCAACTGTACCAGGATTTGTTCACGTTGCAGATGGACAAATCAACGTCCGTTGCGACTCTTCAATGTCAGCACAAGAAATCAAGGACTTTGCTGGATTGTAAAAAATCAGCTAACAAGTCTTAAAATTACAAAAACGCATAATGTAAGGTGCAAAAACCTTGATATTATGCGTTTTATTGTTTCTAAAACAGTTACATCAGCATTTCATTACAGCACATTTTAATTTTGGAAGTCAAATCAATTTTTAACAATGTTTTAGAAATCACAGTGGGCTATTCCATATTCAATTATCCAGATTCAATCGCTATTATCGTTTTCCTAGATTACAAAAAAACTACGTTTTGCTAATCAAAACGTAGTCTCAGCCACTATTTTATCTTACTGTCCTTCTTTTACTTCTTTGGTTGCTACATCTTCTCCAAACCATTTTTGGCTGATTTCTTGGAATTTACCGTCCTTGTAAAGACTAGAAAAAGCTTCATTTATCTTCTTAACCAGAGTTGTATCTTCCTTACGGGCTCCAACCGCAAAGGCTTCTGTTTCTAGTCCAACTGTAAAGACATTATAATCGTTTAAAACGCCTTCTGCTTCTAAATAATAATTTGCATAGACACGGTCAATCAATAGACCGTCAATTCGATCATTTTTCAAATCAATTAAGGCTTCATTAAAGGTTTGGTATTGATTAGCTTCCTTATTAGCGACAATATCCTTTAAAATCGCTGGGTTTGCTTCAAAGTCCGCATAACCAGATGAGCCAGCTTGAGCTCCTAATGTCTTTCCAGCCATATCCTTTGCAGTCGTGATACCAGATGATTTCTTGGTCACCAATACCTGCTCATTTTTCATATATGAGTTACTGAATGCCACCTTTTCACGGCGTTCATCTGTAGCGGAATAACCATTCCAAATCAGATCAATCGTTCCTTTTGTCAATTCAGCTTCTTTCAAATCCCAATCAATCGGTTGCCAATTTACCGTAATTCCGTATTTTTCAAAAACAGCTGTAGCTAAATCAATATCAAATCCTGCATAAGAACCATCTTTCTGAGCAAATCCCATTGGAACAAAAGTGCTATCAAATCCAATAGTAATAGACTTGTTAGACTGGTACTTAGACCAATTATCTCCACTAGTTTCGCTAGAATTTTTCCCACAAGCTACTAAGAACAAAGCAGTCATCAGACTGACTAATACAAGCATCCATTTTTTCATCCATTTTTCCTCCTATTTAGGTTCTACTTTCAATAATACATCTGCGATATTTTCAGCAAACTGCAAATCGTGGGTTACCACAATCTGGGTCATCCCAAGTTCCCTATTTTGCAAGATTAGCTTCTCCACTTCCAAGCGCAATTCTGGATCCAGGGCAGAAGTTGGTTCATCGTAGCCAATGATTTCTGGGTCGATCATCATAGCACGCGCCAAGGCCACCCGCTGCTTTTGCCCACCAGATAGTGAAAATGGATAAGCGTCTGCATGCCCTGCCAGTCCTAACTGTTCCAAGAGTCCACTCGCCTTCTTCTCAGCTTCTTCCTGCTTCATCCCCATGGTCTTCACAGGCGATAAAGTCAAATTGTCCAGAACTGATAAATGAGGGAACAGTTGAAAATCTTGGAAGACAAATCCCAGTAGATTGCGCTTCTGTAATTCATCCAGCTCTAAAGGTTGTCCATTATAAAAGATTTGCCCTGAATCAATGGTTTCAAGACCCGCAAGCATACGTAAGAGAGTTGTCTTACCTCCACCAGAAGGTCCAACGATAGCCAGGATTTGCTTTTCAGGAATACTTAGACTGAAATCAGACAGGATTTGTTTATCTCCAAAGACTTTATTGATATTTCGTAATTCTAACATGGCAGCCTCCTATCTATAATAACTATACTTCTTCTCAACTTTTTTGGAAATAATTGTCACAATCCCAATTAAAATCAAGTAAATGGCTCCTGCCAAGAACATGGGAACTAGACTAGCATCACGGTTGGCAGCTGTTCGACTAGCCAAGATAAGATCAGAAATTCCTAGAGCATATACCAGAGAAGTATCCTTGACCAAACTCATAACTTCGTTAAAGACACTAGGAAGCACGATCTTGGTCACCTGAGGTAAAATGATATAGCGCACTGTGGCAGAGGGACTAAACTTCAAGACCTTGGCTGCCTCATACTGTCCTCTTGGAATAGTGTCAATTCCCCCACGGAAAATTTCTGCAAAGTAAGCCGCATAATTCAAAACAAAGGCAATAATAGCTGCAGGAAGGCGGTCTAAACGAATCCCAATACTTGGGAGCACATAATAAATAAAAATCAGTTGCAAGAGTAAGGGGGTGCCACGCATAACCCAGATGTAAATGTTAATCAGATAATGGAGGGGCTTCCAATGGACTTGCAAGGCAAAGGCAATCAAAACGCCCAAGGGAATCGAAAATAGCAAGACCAGTGCAAAGACCTGTACAGTCGTGCTCGCACCATTCAGTAAACTCGGTAATATCTCAAATAAATAAGACATACTGCACCTCCTAAAAGTAATTGTTCCTATTATAGCATGAATAAACAAAATAACCAACCATTTTTGCAAAAAAATTCTATCATATACAAATAAAAACCGTAGCTATCAAAAGAGATAAACTACAGTTCTATATGTTTAAACATTCTTACAATCTCTCAAACAGTTCTTGCATTTGCACATCATCTGGAACCAGTTTTAAGTAAGCTTGTGCATTGACTTTTGCTTCCTCAAAGTAGCCCAATTCACGCAAGAGATAGATATAGTGTTCCAAAAACTCTGGATTGTCCTTTAAATCTCCTGCCAACTCTTGGTAATGCTCATAGGCAGTATCCAAATCGTCCATTTCTTGATAGGAACGAGCAATCATCCACTTGGTCAAGAGATTTTCTGGCTCATCGCTCTGCAAGTCTAGAATATCCTCATAACGCTCCTGCTCCAGATAAATAGTGGCTAAACGAAGCAAGATTTCTTCTGTATCCTCAGCGTCTTCTTTAGCTGTTAGGAGATAATTTTCTGCCCCACTTGCATCATGCAATTCATAAGAGAATTGCGAAGCAGCTAGCAAGAGGCGAGTTTCAAAGGGATTTTTCTCTAAGCCTTGCTTAGCGATACGCAGGGCTTCTTGAACTTGATGTTCCTTATGTAAGGCCTGGCTATAACCATATTCATAGCCTTCAAAGTCAGGAGAAATGTTATCAAGCTGCTTAAAGTAAAGGGTGGCTTTTTGGTATTCTTCTTGATCAAAGTAAAGGCTGGCCAACTCAAAAGCTGTTAGGTCATCGTATTCTAACTCCAGGGCTTTTTCTAAAAACTCAGTAGCCGTTTCAAATTTCCCTAACTGGGCATAGGCAAAACCAATTCGTTGATAGGTGGAAATGCCCGTTTGCTCATAAATAGTACGATTATCTAACTGGGCATAGCCTTGAATGGCCTCTTGGTAATTTTCCAACTCACTATCCAACTCTGCCAAACCCAATATCAAGAGAGGATCCTCTGAGTAGGTCAAAGCCTCCAGCAATTTCTCACGCGCCACATCTGTCAAACCTTCCATCTGGTAAAGATCTGCCTTCAAAGCCAAAGCCGAAACATACCAGTCACTGTCAGCTTGGATTTCCTCAAGATAAGCAAAGGCTTCTTCGATTTGACCATCCTCGCTAGCAATTGCAGCTAGATTAAGATGAAGCTCTGGGAAATCCTCTACAATTTTCAGGTAAATCTCCTTTGCCTGAGGATAAAAACCAATTCCTTCAAGATAAGTTGCCAACTCATACAGAAGGTCACTTGGATCATTTTCTAAAGCTTTGACGAAATAGTGCTCAGCCTTGGCTAAATCTTGCTCCTCCAAAGCCTGTAACATCTGTTGACTATTGTTCACTTTTGACTTCCTCGCCCTCTAATTCATATAGACCACTGACTGCCTTATACCATTCGAAAATGGCTGAAATGACAACCTTAGCAGAGGCATAAACTGGAATACCAAGTAAAACTCCCCAGATACCAAACATAGATCCTGAAGTTAACAAAACAAAGAGAACATTAATGGGATGGATGTTTAATTGACTTCCCAAAATCAATGGAGAGACAAAACGGCCTTCAATAGTTTGTTCTACGATAAAGACAATCACTACTTTCAAAAGCATAACTGGACCAGCAATCAACCCCAATACTAGGGCAGGAAGCATGGCTAGAAAGCTACCAAGATAAGGAACCAGATTTAAAATACCAGCAGTAACCCCCAACGTAACTGCATAGCGTAGACCAATAATCTTGAAGAAAATCATAAACATTACTGCTACAATAATAGCCACTGTTACTTGCCCTCGAACATAGTTGGACAACTGTTGATTCACATCTGATAAAACTTGTCCAACAGGTTCCTTCAATTTTCTTGGCATAAATTGGGTCAAATAGTTACGCAAGCCTTTCCCATCACGCAAGAGATAAAAGAGCATGAAAGGAACGATAATCAAGGCAACAATCACTTGAGAAGCTCCGCTAATAAAGGCACTCACCCAGTTGACTGCCTGAGATGAAACTTTACTTGCCCAAACTGTAGCCTGACTAGAGAAGTTTGTCAAAACCTGCTCTAACTGAGGTCTGAAATCATCTGGCAGGTGCTGGGCTACCAATCCATTAACAATCCTATCTATATCTTCTAAGTAAACAGGAACGTTTCTTGCAAAGGTCAAAACCTGACGTTGCAGATTTGGAATAGCTACTGCCAAGCCCCAAATGATAAAGATAGCGATGATGACAAAGACAATAGTGATAGCTATGACACGATTCACCTTATGCTTCTCCATCCAATCAACAATAGGATTTAATAAATAATATAGTAAACCAGATATAATAACTGGCAGCATCACAACTGCCAAAAAGTCTAAAACAGGTGAAAATAGAAAACTAATCTTACTTAAAATAAAAAGATTCAGTCCCAATAATAAGGTTACCAAAAATACCGTAATGGCCTTGTTATCCAAAAACCACTTGAAAAACCAAGACAGGCTAAAATGTTTCTCTTTTTGTTCCATAAATACTTCCTTTCTATCGTTCTCTCATTATACCATTTTTAAATCAAAATAACTCTTTTTTAAAGTGCTTACATCTAATTGGATGTCTTTAATTGGCTTGTTTTTGTGATATAATAGTCTTATCTTTATATAGAGGTAAAGTTATGAAAGAAACTGTTTATTTTGGAACTTACACACGTCGTACTTCCCAAGGGATTTACAAGGCTGACTTTGATACAGAAACTGGTCAGCTTTCAAACCTAGAACTTTTTGCAGCTGAACCAAGTCCAACCTACCTTGCCTTTGACCAGCACCAACATTTATACACCGTTGGTAGTCAAGACGATAAGGGGGGTATTGCAGCCTATCAAACTGACGGGACTGTGTTAAATCATGTCGTTGAGGAAGGAGCTCCCCACTGTTATGTTGCTGTCGATGAAAAGCGTAATTTGGTCTATGCAGCCAACTACCATAAAGGACAGGTACTGGTTTATAAACGTCAGAAGGATGGGAGCCTTTTACTTAGTGATGTAGATCAACACAGTGGCCAAGGTCCACATGAAAATCAAGCATCTCCTCATGTTCACTATACAGATTTAACACCTGACCACTATCTAGTGACCTGCAATTTGGGTACTGACCAAGTCATCACTTATGACCTTGACCAAGAAGGAAAATTATCTAAGCTCTACACCTATCACAGCCAGCCAGGAGCAGGCTCACGCCATATCGTTTTCCATAACCACTATAAAATCGCTTATCTGATTTGTGAACTCAATAGTACTATCGAGGTTTTAATCTACGATGGTGTTTGCGAATTTGAACGTATGCAGGTTATTTCAACTTTACCAGACGGTTATGAAGGCTTTAATGGAACCGCTGCTATTCGTCTCTCTAAAGACGGTAAATACCTCTACGCTTCTAACCGTGGTCATGATTCTATCGCAGTATATACCATCCTTGCGGACGGTAGCTTAGAGTTATTAGAAATCGTTCCAACACATGGTCAGACTCCACGTGATTTTGATTTGACACCTGACCAAAAATTTCTCATTGCTGTCCACCAAGACTCTGACAATGCAACTGTCTTTAAACGTAATTGTGACAATGGTCGTCTAGCAGAACTCTCCAACGACTTCCATGTTCCCGAAGCAGTCTGCATCCGTTTTGCTCCTTAATACTCTTCAAAAATCTCTTCAAACCACGTCAGCGTCGCCTTACCGTAGGTATGGTTACTGANNCAAAACTGTGTTTTGAGCAACCTATGGCTAACTTCCTATGTTTGCTTTTTGATTTTTATTGAGTATAAAACACCATAAAAAAATGAACTTGGAATTTTCAAGTTCATTTTTTCTTATAGTCTATTTCCGACATTAATACGGTTAATGGCACGTTGCAGCGCAATCTTCGCACGACGTTCTTGGTCAATCAAGTGTTTGTCTTGTGCTTCTTCAATTGCACGTTCTGCACGAAGTTTGGCACGTTCTGCACGACTGATATCGATATCACGAGCACGTTCTGCAGAGTCAGCGACGATTGTGATCATATCATTGGCAATTTCAATAACACCGCCATTTACTGCAATCCAGTTCACGTGATCTTCGTCATCAATACGTTTCACCTTTACTTCATCAACTGCTAAAACCGCAATCATATTTTCATGTCGTGGCAAGATCCCCATCTCACCATCCAGAGTTCGAACCGATACATAGCTGGCATGGTGATCATAGACGAGACCATCTGGTGTCACGATCTGGACAGTTAACTGAGTCATAGATCACCTCTTAAAATCCCATTTTTTCAGCTTTTGCAATCACATCTTCGATAGAACCTACACCACGGAAGGCATCTTCTGGCAAGTGGTCGTATTTACCATCAAGGATTTCCTTAAAGCCACGTACCGTTTCAGTAACTGGAACATAAGAACCTGGCTGGCCAGTAAATTGTTCCGCAACGTTGAAGTTTTGTGACAAGAAGAACTGGATACGACGGGCACGAGCCACCAAGGTCTTTTCTTCATCAGAAAGCTCATCCATACCAAGGATAGCAATGATATCTTGCAATTCATGGTAACGTTGAAGGACACGTTTTACTTCTGCAGCAACTGCATAGTGCTCTTCTCCAACGATTTCAGGTGCCAAGGCACGTGAACTTGAAGCAAGTGGGTCAACGGCTGGGTAGATACCCAATTGTACCAACTTACGTTCCAAGTTTGTTGTTGAATCCAAGTGAGCGAAGGCTGTTGCTGGCGCTGGGTCAGTATAGTCATCCGCTGGCACATAGATAGCCTGGATAGAGGTTACAGACCCCTTCTTAGTTGATGTAATACGCTCTTGCAATTGACCCATTTCCGTAGCAAGGGTTGGTTGGTAACCAACGGCTGATGGCATACGACCCAAAAGGGCAGATACTTCTGAACCAGCCTGAGTGAAACGGAAGATATTATCAATAAAGAGAAGCACGTCTTGGCCTTCTACATCACGGAAGTATTCAGCGATTGTCAAACCAGTAAGGGCAACACGCATACGTGCTCCTGGTGGCTCATTCATCTGACCAAAGACCATGGATGTTTTCTCAATAACGCCTGATTCTTTCATTTCCCAGTAAAGGTCATTCCCCTCACGAGTACGTTCCCCAACACCGGTAAATACTGAAATACCACCGTGTTCTTGGGCAATGTTGTGAATCAATTCTTGGATTAAGACGGTTTTACCAACTCCGGCACCACCGAAGAGTCCAACTTTACCACCTTTAAGGTAAGGGGCAAGAAGGTCGATAACCTTGATCCCTGTTTCAAGGATTTCAGAAGAGGTAGACAATTCATCAAAAGTTGGAGCTTTTTTATGAATTGGCTGACGCTCTGCGTCTTCTGTAAAAGGAGCTTCCAAGTCAATGGTATCTCCCAAAACGTTGAAGACACGTCCCAAAGTTTCTTTACCTACTGGTACAGAGATTGGACGACCTGTGTCCAATACTTCCATTCCACGAGTCAAACCATCTGTTGATTCCATGGCGATAGTACGAACCATACCATCTCCCAACTCTAAGGCTACTTCAAGGACGATTTTTGTTTTTCTTTCGTCATTTTTGTAGACGACAAGTGCATTGTTAATCTCAGGAAGTTTTTCCCCTGCTGCAAACAAGACGTCTACAACGGGACCGATAACCTGAGCAATTTTACCTGAACTCATCTCCTTCTCCTATTCTATATAAGATACTGTCGGTTCCTAGTTCAACTAGGTCCTAAGTTCATTTTCATACGAGCTGGACTAGAGCCTATTCTAAGGCACTAGCACCTGCTACGATTTCTGTAATTTCTTGTGTAATCGCCGCCTGTCTGGCACGGTTATACTGAATTGTCAAATCATTGATGACTTTCTTAGCATTATCAGTCGCTGTTTGCATGGCTGTCATACCAGCAGCATTCTCAGCTGTCTTGGCATCGATAATGGCACCGTAAATCATACTTTCTGCAAACTGAGGCAACAACTGCTCCAAAATTTCTTCTCGGCTGGTTTCCAATTCAAAAGTCAAGCTGTAGTCTTCATCCGCTTCATTTGGATCCAAGTCAACAATCGGAAGCATTTGTTCCACACGCATTTGACTGGTTAGCGTATTGACATGGTGGTTGTAGCAAACATAGAGTTCATCAAAGAGTTCATTTTGGTACATTTCAACAGTTTTTGAAATAATCTTACGAACTTGATCAAAGCTAGGCTGATCCGCCAAGCCACGTAATTCATAAAGTGGTTGAATACCACGAGCCTTAAAGAAATCAGCTCCCATTCCACCGATACAGATCATTTCAAAACCTGTACCGTCTGGGTGGTATTCTTCTTTCAACTCCATAACGGCTTTCAGAATAGAAGAATTATACCCTCCAACCAAACCGCGATCTGAAGTAATGACGATATAGCCTGTCTTCTTCACAGGACGGCTAATCAGCATGGGATTGGTTGAGCCACCAGCTCCATTACCATGAAGAATATCTGTCAAAAGTTTGCGAACTTTCTGAGCGTAAACTTGGAAGTTGCGAGCAGCTTCTTCAGAGCGACCTAGCTTAGCAGCTGATACCATTTGCATGGCATTAGTGATTTGACTCGTATTTTTTGTTGAGGCGATTTTTGTTTTAATATCATTTAGAGATACTGCCATCTGACACCTCTATTCTTATTGGAAGCTAGATTGATTGAGAAACTCTGTAATCGCAGCATCCAAGACTGCTTCTTCTGGCAAGTCTTTTGTATCACGAATGGTTTCCAAAATATCTGGATGTTGAGCGTCAAAGAAGGCATGGAACTCTTCCTCGAAACGAACAATATCATCTACTGGAACAGTATCCAAGAAACCATGTGTCAAAGCATAGAGAATGGTTACTTGTTTCTCAACAGGTAAGGGTTTGTGAACAGGTTGTTTCAAGACCTCAACGGTACGACGTCCACGGTTCAACTTAGCCTGTGTTGCTGCGTCCAAGTCAGAACCAAACTTAGTGAAAGCTTCCAACTCACGGTATGAAGCAAGGTCGATACGAAGTGTACCAGCAACCTTCTTCATGGCTTTGATTTGTGCAGAACCACCTACACGCGATACAGATGAACCCGCATCGATGGCTGGACGAATACCCGCATTGAAGAGACCATCACCAAGGAAGATTTGTCCATCAGTGATAGAAATCACGTTGGTTGCGATATAGGCAGAGATATCTCCTGCTTGTGTCTCGATAAATGGTAGAGCTGTAATTGATCCACCACCAAGTTCATCAGAAACTTTAGCTGAGCGCTCAAGCAAACGGCTGTGAAGGTAGAAGACATCTCCTGGGAAAGCTTCACGACCTGGAGGACGACGAAGCAAGAGTGACAGTTCACGATAAGCTACCGCTTGTTTTGATAGATCATCGTATACAATCAAAACATGCTTCCCTTGGTACATAAATTCTTCCGCCATGGCAACCCCAGTATAAGGAGCTAGGAAGAGCAATGGAGATGGTTGTGAAGCAGAGGCTGTCACAACGATTGTGTAGTCCAAGGCACCGTACTGACGAAGTGTTTCTACTTGCGTACGAACTGTTGATTCTTTTTGTCCAATTGCGACATAGATACAGATCATATCTTGATCTTTTTGGTTCAAGATTGTATCAATCGCAATGGTTGTTTTCCCTGTCTGACGGTCACCGATAATCAACTCACGTTGACCACGACCAATCGGTACAAGGGCGTCAATAGCTTTCAAACCAGTTTGCAATGGTTCTGAGACTGACTTACGTTGCATGACACCAGGAGCTGGCGCTTCTACTGGACGAGTTTTATCAGTGTGGATTTCTCCCAGACCGTCAACCGGACGACCAAGCGGATCCACAACACGACCAATCAGACTTTCACCTACTGGGACTTCCATGATTTTACCTGTACGGCGGATTGTATCGCCTTCACGAATATCTGTAAAGTCACCTAGGATGATAATACCAACGTCTGTTGACTCCAAGTTTTGAGCCATACCATAAGAGCCGTTTTCAAAGATCAACAACTCTCCACTCATGGCATTGTCAAGGCCATGAGCACGCGCGATACCGTCCCCGATATAGGTTACAACACCTGTTTCAGTCACATCAAAATTGGGTTTGAAATTTTCAATTTGTTGCTTAATTAAAGCGCTGATTTCTTGTGCGTTAATTGCCAAAAGAACACCACTTTCTATTTCAAATTTTCTTTAACAACTTTAAGTTGTTGTTTAATACTCACATCAATTGTCTTGTGATTGGCAAAAATAACAAAACCACCAATGAGACTTTCATCGATTTGTTCTTTTACACTCCTTACTTTCAGAGACATTTTCTTCTCAATCAAAGGGAGCAAACGACTCTTTTGTTCATCAGTTAGAGGATGAGCAGCAGTAATCGTCACTTCAAATCGATTTGTTTCTTTTTCAAGTCGGTCCAAGCAATCTACAAGCACATCATAAAAAAGATTTGCTCTGTGATTGTAGACCAGAACCTGGATAAAGTTTTGTAATAAAGGTGACACAGAGTCTTGGAAAAAAGCAATCGTTTTTTTCTTGTCAGACTCATCTACTGTCACTTTTTTTAAAAAAGAAGGTAAACCTGTTTCTTCAGCAACTTGCTTGATTTGAGTCAAGTCTGAAAAGATACGGGCTTCTTCTCCTTTTTCAAGTACCAATTGGACAAAAGGCATGCTGTATTTTTCAATTACCTTTACTGTTTTCTTGTCCATTAAGCTTCTCCTAGCTGATCGATATACTGATCAATGAGTTCTTTATGGGCATGACCGTCAAGGTTTTGTGAGATGATTTTACCAGCTAGGCTGATGGTCAAATCTGCTACCTCACCCTTAACGCTTTGTAAAGCTTCAGCTTTGTTTTGAGCAATTTCTTGGTTTGCTTTTTCTTTTAAGCGTCCTGCTTCTAGTTTAGCATCTGCTAAGATATTAGCCTTACTTTGCTCAGCTGTTTCCTTTGCATTTTCAATGATTGTCTTAGCTTCTTTACGGCTACCAGCCAATTCATCTTCGCGTTTTTGAGCCAATACTTCTGCTTTTTGACGGGCTTCTTCAGCTCTGTCAATATCTGAAGCAATTTTTTCAGCTCTTTCTTCGAAAATGCCTGTAATATTAGACCATGCAAATTTTTTAATCAAGACTAGCAAAAGAATAAAAGAGCCAGTGATTAAAATAAAATTACCAATCAATTCACCTACTGTTACGTGCATCAGTTACTCCTTTCTATTCCTCTTCAATATTAATCTTATTCCCTAAATACACAGATGTCAAAAGAGTAAAGACATAAGCTTGGATGCAGGAAATAAAGACAGAAAATGCAGTCCAAGCCAAATTAGCTCCAAAGGCTACTGGATACCAATAAATAGCTTGGTGGGAAAGAAGAAGTAACAAACTCGTCATGACCTCTCCTGCAAAGATATTCCCAAAAATCCGCAAAGCCAAAGATAAGAAGTTTGTAAATTCTTCCAAGATATTCATCGGTATGACAAAAACAGGACTCATAAAAGATTTTATACTTTTTTTAAATCCACGACGACGAACGCTTTCTATATGTGTCAACAAAATGACAAGAAAAGATAAGGTTAAGTCATACTGTAAATTAGCGGTTGGCGAACTCCACCAGTTAGTCCCATCGATCGTTTGAAGCTTTGTCATTAAGCCAAGGTTATTGGCAATCACCATGAAAAGAAATAAACAAAGGAAAAAGAGTGAGTAATCTTTCATGTAGCGCGAACCAATGTTAGGTTCTGTAAATCCAATAACAAAGTCATAGACATACTCAAGTACATTTTGCTTTCCTTTGGGTTTCAAGGTCATATTGCGGCTTGCCCAATAAATAAAGACAAAAATAACTCCCACAATCAACAAGGTCATGGCTAACATAGTCAGATTGAAGATAACAGGACCAATAGAGATGATTGGATTAATACTTTCTTCCATCTAAAATCCTCCCTTTTCTTCTCGTTCCATGTATTTATTTGATAATAAATGAGAAGACAAGAGTTACAAAGAAAGTTCCTTCAATAAAGGCAACACCTAAAAACATCAAACTACGAAACTCAGAAAGCATATCTGGTTGGCGTGCTACTGATTTAAACAGTCCATTCATCAATAAACCTTCACCGACAGATACGCCCATACAGGCAATACATAAGCCTAAAAATGTTAAATTCATAACGAATTCTCCTTTAAAATAAAATTTACTTACTTAGTGTAGTCCTAAAATTTAAATTTGTCAACTTTTAACCGCTATTGGAAGCGTTTAATAAAAATTATTTCCATTTTCTTTCGGATTTCACTCTATTCTGAAAAACTCGAGAGGGGAATCTCGGATTAATGTCAATTTAAAAAGATAGAGAGTTTTTAGTTTAAATAAATTGTTTTAAGATATCAACCACATCACTTCTTTTCTTAACCCGATAAGCCTTGATTCCCAATTTCTCAGCTGCCATTGCATTGTACCCAATATTGCCCAGAAAGACACAATTTCTAGGTTATAACTGGTATTTATCGATAGTTACTCATATACATCAGTCCACCTCCATACTTATGTGCGAGCCTCTCTTTGTATTATACCTCCATACTCACCTTACAGATTCTTTTGCTAATAATATCTTTGCCCAATGTAGGGATAGTCTTGTAACCTAAAGACTTCCTTGTAGCCATACCTTTTATAAAAATCAAGAGCTTGAAACTGGTAGGTATTGACAAAGGCAAAACGACAGTTTCGATTCTTAGCTTCAGTTTCTGCTTGCTGCAATAGTTTTGAACCGATTCCTTGCCCTCTCAGTTCCTCTTTTACAAATAAATACTCGATTTCTAGCCAATTTCTAAAAGTCTCTACTATCAAACCTGCCAGGAGATTGCCCTTTTCATCTTCGACATAAAGATTAAGTGGCTCACTTTCAGCTTCCTCTCTTTTTGAACGGTTATAAACACGAATCAGATTCCCTATTTCTTGCGATTTATGTGAATCCTTATTTTTCAATCTAAAGTATAGTGAAATAAAATAAAACATGCGCAAATCGATTAAGGAATTTAATCTAATTTCTAACAATGTCTTAGAAACCAAAGTATACTATTTTAACTTCAATGCACTATACATCTAATACTCAATGAAAATCAAAGAGCAAAATAGGAAACTAGCCACAGGTTGCTCAAAGCATGGTTTTGAGGTTGTAGATAGAACTGACGAAGTCAGCTCATACTAAACTAAAATTAAAAAGCATTATATAGTAGTAATATGAAATCAACTAAAGAAGAAATCCAAGCTATCAAAACACTTTTAAGAGACTCTCGTACAGCTAAATATCATAAACGCCTTCAAATCGTTCTATTTCGTCTGATGGGTAAATCTTATAAAGAGATTATAGAGTTTTTAGACTGTAATCAAACAACGATTTGGCCAACTGTAAAAAAATATGAGGAGTTCGGACGCGATTCTCTCCTTCAAGAAATACGTGGTGGTCGTAACCATGCACATATGACAATTGAGGAAGAGAAAGCCTTTCTTGCCCGTCATTTGAAGGCTGCAGAGGCAGGAGAATTTGTTACAATTGATGCCTTATTTCAGGCTTATAAAAAGGAGTTAGGTTCTTCCTACACACGTGATACCTTCTATCAACTCTTGAAGCACCATGGTTGGCGAAATATTAGGCCACGTCCAGCACATCCCAAGAAAGTAGACTCTCAAACCATTGTCGCGTCTAAAAATAAAATCTCAATTCAAGAAGCTCAGAAAGCGCTTTAAAACCAGTAGGCATTTTCGTAAGGTTCGCTTGATGTACCAAGATGAGGCTGGTTTCGGTAGAATCAGTAAACTGGGATCTTGTTGGGCTCCAATAGGAGTAGGTCCACATGTCC
>NZ_VMLO01000041.1:0-10055 GCF_013276735.1 Streptococcus sp. 1559 | reverse complement strand
TCGGGATTATACCATATTTTCATCAGTCTCATTATCCATAAATATTCAAAAAATAGACAGAAAATTCTTGATTTTGTCTATCGTTTATACTATAATCATAATCACTACACAGAAAGGAGATTATTATGAAAAGAATCATTCATGCTTGGAACAAGGCAAGCCTTGTCAAGCGTATCTTGATTGGTATGCTTTGTGGGGGAATTCTAGGACTGACCCTTCCTAATCTCTCAGGAATTGGGCTACTCGGGGATTTATTCGTTGGAGGTCTAAAAGCTGTTGCTCCTATCCTAGTCTTTGCTCTCGTTGCTAATGCCCTTTCCCAACATCAAAAGGGACAAGATAGCAATATGAAAACTGTTGTTTTCTTGTATATCCTAGGAACTTTTGCCGCTGCTCTTGTAGCTGTACTAGCAAGTTTCATCGTCCCTATTGAAATCACCCTAAATAGTGCTAATACCGATATTGCTCCACCAGATGGGATTGGACAGGTCCTCAGCAACCTCTTGCTCAAACTGGTTGACAATCCAGTCAACGCCCTGCTTACTGCTAACTATATTGGAATCTTATCTTGGGCAGTCATTTTTGGAATTGCTATGAGAGAGGCCAGCAAAAATAGTAAAGAATTACTAAAAACTATCGCTGACGTGACTTCTAAAATTGTCGAATGGATTATCAATCTGGCTCCATTTGGAATCCTTGGTCTTGTTTTTAAAACCATTTCTGACAAGGGAATCGGAAGCCTTGCCAACTACGGTATTTTATTGGTTCTATTAGTAACGACTATGCTTTTTGTTGCCCTTGTGGTCAACCCTTTGATTGCCTTCTTCTTTATGAGACGCAACCCTTACCCTCTAGTTTGGAACTGCCTCCGTGTCAGCGGTGTGACAGCCTTCTTCACTCGTAGTTCTGCGGCTAACATTCCTGTCAACATGAAACTCTGCCATGACCTTGGACTCAACCCAGATACCTATTCTGTTTCTATCCCACTTGGCTCTACTATCAACATGGCTGGAGCAGCGATTACCATTAACGTTTTGACCCTTGCTGCGGTAAACACTCTTGGAATCCCTGTTGACTTTGCCACAGCCTTTGTCCTCAGTGTGGTAGCAGCTATCTCAGCCTGCGGTGCTTCTGGTATTGCGGGAGGTTCCCTCCTTCTTATCCCAGTTGCTTGTAGCCTTTTCGGTATTTCTAACGATATTGCCATGCAAGTTGTTGGGGTTGGATTTGTGATTGGGGTCATCCAAGACTCATGTGAAACAGCCCTTAACTCTTCTACAGACGTCCTCTTTACTACCGTTGCCGAATACGCAGCAGCCCGTAAAAAATAACTCATAAAGACAAGCCTGCTCAGGTCTTGTCTTTTACGCTTTTATTCTAACTTATTAGGAAACTCTTATGTCTATTAGCCAACGTACGACCAAGCTCATCTTAGCTACCTGTCTTGCCTGTTTTCTTGCTTATTTTCTCAATCTTTCCTCAGCAATTTCGGCTGGAATTATCGCTCTCTTGAGCCTATCTGATACGCGTAGAAGTACTTTAAAACTGGCTCGCAATCGACTCTTTTCCATGCTCCTAGCTCTGGCTATCGGTGTTCTAGCTTTTCACCTGAGCGGATTTCATATCTGGAGCCTCGGCCTCTATCTAGCCCTCTATGTTCCCCTGGCCTATAAGATGGGCTGGGAAATTGGCATCACACCAAGTAGCGTGTTGGTTAGCCATCTCTTGGTGCAAAAATCAACCTCTCCAGACCTTCTAGTCAATGAATTCCTTCTCTTTGCTATCGGTACAGGATTTGCCTTACTGGTCAATCTCTACATGCCTTCACGAGAAGAGGAAATCCAGCACTACCACACGCTGGTGGAAGAAAAGTTAAAAGATATCCTCCAGCGTTTCAAATATTATTTATCCAGAGGGGATGGACGCAACCGAGCACAGCTGGTGGAAGAATTGGACACCCTTTTGGAAGAAGTCCTCAGACTGGTCTATTTGGATCACTCAGACCACCTCTTTCACCAGACTGATTACCATATTCACTACTTTGAGATGAGACAGCTACAAAGTCGTATCCTGCGAAACATGGCCCAGCAAATCAACACCTGTCACCTAGCTGCCAGTGAGAGCCTGATTTTGGCTCAACTCTTTTCAAAAATTGCAGGTCAACTGAGCCAGACCAATCCTGCTTCTGATTTGCTAGATGAAATCGAACGCTATCTGGAAGTCTTCCGCAACCGCAGTCTGCCCAAGACAAGAGAAGAATTTGAAACCCGCGCTACCCTTCTTCAACTCCTACGTGAAGCCAAAACCTTCATCCAAGTAAAAGTTGATTTTTACAAAAATATGGACAGTAAAAAAGAAAACCACTAAAAAACAGAACTTGCCAGCATTCTTGAAAAGTAGTATAATTATTGCATGCGCAATCATCTTGTGACGCAGAGACTGCCAGTTAATGGACTTTCTTCTATTTATGACTCTAAAAAGAAAGGAGACACTATGACCTATTTGGAAAAATGGTTTGACTTCAATCGGCGTCAGAAAGAAATTGAAAGTCTCCTGGAAGAGACCATTGCCCAACAGAGCGAGCAAAGTCTGACCTTGAAAGAGTTCTACCTGCTCTACTATCTGGACTTGGCCCAAGAAAAATCTCTACGCCAGATTGACCTGCCAGATAAGCTTCATCTGAGCCCGAGCGCAGTTTCTAGGATGGTGGCTCGCTTGGAAGCTAAAAATTGCGGTCTACTCAGTCGCATGTGCTGCCATCAAGATAGACGCTCTAGTTTTATCTGCCTGACAAATGATGGGCAAAAGACACTGGCCTCGCTACAAAAGGCTGTCGAAGAAAGCTTGGAAGCAGGTTTGGATTTCTTGATTTAAGATGATTTTAGAAAAAAGTTGCGTGCGCAATCATTTTTATTGACATTCTCTTTTACAAGGAGTAAAATAAAGTCAAGATTAAACAAAGGAGTTTTATATGATCGAAATTACTTATCTAGACGCCAGTAAGAACGAAAGAACTGTGACTTTCGAATCCTATGAAGATTTTGATCGTTCGCAACAAGCTTGCATTATCGGCGTCGCAGACTACTACCCTGTCCAAAAATTGACTTATAAGGATCATGATTTGGACTACCATGGGACTTATGGAGATATCTTCTTCTATCTCAAGAAACAAGATTTAAGCCAATATAACTAAAAAAGGAGAAATACAATGGCAAAAGCAATTACAGATGCAACATTCGAACAAGAAACAAAAGACGGTTTGGTCTTAGTAGACTTCTGGGCAACTTGGTGTGGTCCATGTCGTATGCAAGGTCCAATCTTGGACAAATTGTCTGAAGAACTTTCAGAAGATGTCTTGAAAATCGTTAAAATGGACGTTGATGAAAATCCAAACACAGCTCGTGCTTTTGGAATCATGTCTATTCCAACTCTTCTCTTCAAAAAAGACGGCCAAGTTGTCAAACAAGTTGCTGGTGTTCACACAGCAGAACAAATCAAGGCCATCGTTGCTGAATTGAGCTAATCAAACGAGAGACCAAGTACTTTCTTTGGTCTCTTTTTTCTTGCCCTTTGCCATTTTTCAAAAAATATGCTAGACTGTAAGTAGAATATTACGATGTTTGGGACATGCCATCGCTAAAAAAAACCTTGACTTGGTATTTTTTAGCTCCCTCAAGGGAGCTTTTTGCGTGCTCTGAACATTTCCCATTTTGGAAGGAGTACTATGAAACGTCAATCAGCCTTGGTCGTCTTTAGTGGCGGTCAAGATTCCACAACCTGCCTTTTCTGGGCTAAAGAACACTATGAAACGGTCGAAGCCGTTACCTTTGCCTATGGCCAACGCCACCATCTCGAAATTCAAGTTGCCAGAGAAATCGCTACGGAACAGGGCATTCGTCATCACATCCTAGATATGTCTCTGCTGGGGCAAATCACTGAAAATGCGCTGACCTCTGATATGGAGATTGAGCAAAAAGAGGGAGAAGTTCCCAATACCTTCGTTGACGGTCGAAACCACCTCTTTCTATCCTTTGCGGCAGTCCTTGCCAAGCAACGAGGCATTAAAGATATCGTGACAGGTGTCTGCGAGACAGACTTCTCAGGCTACCCCGATTGTCGAGATGTCTTTGTCAAATCCCTTAATGTTACCCTCAACCTTGCCATGGATTACGACTTCGTTATCCAAACACCTCTTATGTGGCTAGACAAGGCTGAAACTTGGGAGCTAGCCGACCAACTCGGTGCCTTTGACTATGTTCGTGAAAAGACCTTAACCTGCTACAACGGAATTATCGGGAGCGGCTGTGAAGATTGCCCCGCCTGCCACCTACGTCAACATGGGTTAGATGTTTATCTCTCACAGAAAGGAGAAGCCTAATGTTTTTTGCACCCAAAGAAATCAAACAGGAAACTGGAGAGTCTCTTGTCTACAATCCTCACAGAACCTTGGTATCAAAAGAATTTACCTTTGATGCTGCCCACCACCTCTTTCACTATGAGGGAAAATGCAAATCCCTTCATGGTCACACCTATCATCTGCAGATTGCCGTCAGTGGATTTTTAGATGAACGTGGCATGACCTACGATTTCGGAGACATCAAAGCGATCTACAAGAACTACTTAGAGCCCCACTTGGATCATCGCTATCTCAATGAGACTCTTCCCTATATGAACACGACTGCTGAAAATATGGTCTACTGGATTTTCCAAACCATGAGCCAAGAGTTGCCAGACGAGCGCGGTCTCCGTTTGGAATATGTTCGCCTCTATGAAACTCCGACTGCCTTTGCAGAGTTTAGACGGGAGTGGTTAGATGACTAAGGAACGTGTCCTCAAACTACCAGTTCTGGAAATTTTCGGCCCAACCTTTCAAGGCGAAGGCCGTGCAATCGGGCAGAAAACCATGTTTGTCCGCACTGCTGGTTGCGACTATCACTGCGACTGGTGCGATTCTGCCTTTACTTGGGATGGCTCTGAAAAGCCAACTCGTATGACAGCTGACGAGGTCATTGCTGCCTTGGATAAATTGGGGAGCTATGACTATGTAACCCTATCTGGGGGAAATCCTGCTATCCTAGCAGCCAACATGGCTGAACTCGTCACCAAACTCAAGGAACGTGGTGTCACTCTGGCTGTTGAGACCCAAGGCTCCCGCTGGCAAAATTGGTTAAAAGACATCGACCAGGTCACCCTCAGTCCCAAACCTCCTTCATCCAAGATGGAAGTCAACTTTGAGACCTTGGACTTTATCGTTTCCCAACTGGATCCAGACAAGGTCACCTTTAAAATCCCTGTCTTTGATGATGCAGATTTGGCCTTTGCCCGAGGCATACAAGAGCGCTACCAACCAGATGTTCTCTTCTTATCAGCAGGAAATCCTGAGCCCAAGGCCACAGGCAATATTGTCCAAGACCAACTAGACCGACTCAAAGAACTTTGGGAACGCATCGCCGCTGATGATAGCTGGGGCAATGTCCGCGTCCTTCCTCAACTGCATACCCTCCTCTACGATAACCAACGTGGAGTTTAAGATTAGAAAGAAAAAATCATGTCACAACAAGAAGAAATGAAAAACCTAAGCCTACTGGGCAACAAAGAAACCAACTACATTTTCGAATATCAACCAGAAATCCTCGAATCCTTTGACAATCGTCATGTGGAAAATGACTATTTCATCAAATTTAACTGTCCTGAATTTACCTCACTTTGCCCAATCACTGCTCAGCCAGACTTTGCAACTATCTATATTTCCTACATTCCTGACAAGCTCTGTGTTGAGTCAAAATCCCTCAAACTCTACCTCTTTAGCTACCGAAACCACGGAGATTTCCACGAAAACTGTATCAACACCATCGGGAAAGACTTGGTCAACTTGCTAGACCCTCGCTATTTGGAGGTTTGGGGAAAATTCACTCCACGCGGTGGCATCTCAATTGACCCCTACTACAATTACGGTAAGCCAGGAACTAAGTATGAAGGCTTGGCAGAACAACGCCTCTTCCAACACGACCTTTATCCAGAGAAAATTGACAACCGCTAAACTCATACTCAATGAAAATCAAAAATCAAACTAGGAAGCTAGCCGCAAGTTGCTCAAATCACTGCTTTGAGGTTGCAGATGGAAGCTGACGTGGTTTGAAGAGATTTTCGAAGAGTATCATACGAAAAAGCCCTGTTCCTCTAGATGAGGAGCAAGGCTTTTTGTTTTTCAATTATTCTTCTGTTCCAAGGAAGTTTTTTGCAACGAGGGCTGCAAGAACCCCACCAACGATTGGTGCAAGGATGAAAATCCAAACTTGTTGAAGGGCTGCGCCACCTACCAAGACAGCTGGTGCCAAGCTACGAGCTGGATTTACTGAAAGCCCAGTAATGTTCAAGCCCACAAGAATCATCGCCATCAATGACAAACCGATTACCAAACCAGCAATCGCGCCATTGCCCTTGCTTGCTGATGTCACAGTCATGATAACCAAGACAAACAAGAAAGTTGCGATGACTTCAAACAAGAAACCACCAAAGATAGTGACACCGTTTGCCAAGGCATTTTCACCAAGGCTAGCAGTTGACATACCCGAGTTAGCCAAGAGGAAGAAGACTGCGCCAGAAGCGATGAAAGCTCCAACAACCTGACCAAGTATGTAGTTTACAAGTTCTGAAGATGACAAACGTTTGTTTACAAACATAGCAATCGAAACAGCCGGGTTCAAGTGAGCACCTGAAACAGTTCCGATTGAGTAGGCTGCCACCACGATTGCCAAACCAAAGGCAAAGGCGATTCCAAGGTGACCTAGGCCATCAAGACCATTTCCAAAAACAACAGCTCCTGTCCCGACGAATACAAGCATGAACGTACCGATTAACTCAGCAACAAATTTTTTCATTTTCTTTCTCCTTTTTTCAAAAACTAGATACTAGTCTATCAAAAGTAGGAAAGGGTTTCAAGAAAATTGATTGGAAATTTTCTTGAAAATCATAGAACTACTAGCAATACCTAATATTGAAAAGATTGAATAGCTTCTTTCAAGTCATCTTGTAAACTATTTCTCTGGTCAAGTTGGACATAGACTTCCAACAGACAGGATCTGAAGTTGGAAAATTTATAAAAATCTTCTCTTTCTTCTATCGGAAAGTCAACAGCTTTTATCCAAGAAGCTACTTGCTCTTGCGCTAACTTCCCTTGTAAAATAGGTTCATAGATCACTCTTGCTAAACGCCAATCCTCATCATCTGTAAAGCGAATCGAAACTCTTTTAAATAGTTGGCCAAGTATATCAAATACTTCATGAACTCTGTTTTTAGGAAAGTTGGGATGACAAACCACCTCTGTCAGTAAATCGGCTCCATGTGCAAAAGCATGAACCCAACCATACTGACTTGAAAAACCCGTTGTATCCTTTTCTTTTGAAAGATAATACAAACCTTGATTTAAAAGGACATTACGAATTCCTGCATTTAATTCCTGATAAAAAATCGATTGCTGGTTGGCATCTGCAGACAAGAGATTTGCATAAATAAGCGCCCTAAAAGAACGTTCAAGGGTTGACAGGCCTACCTTATCAATATCTTTATCTAACCCTCCATCAGATGAAATCCCTTCAGCAATGAAATGAAATTGTTCCTGTGTAAATAGCTCTTCCTGAATCCCTCTAGCAAAGCTTGTAAAAACAAGGTCATCACGAATTTCTGGAGAAGGATCTCCCAAATGATCAAGTAGCCACTGGATTTCTTCCTGGTTATAACTTGGTTTTTCTTCTGCTATTTTTCTAAGTAACTTTTGATACATGGTCAATACCTCTACATTTCTAGCAACTGTTCAAAAATCTGTCCTTAAATGACTTTAGCAATTTGTAAAATTAAGTTAAAGAGAAAAAGACATTTATATTCAGAGAAACAGCACATTTCTGAAAGGATACATAAATGATTTATTCCATATTACCACAAATGAACTTGTAATGATAGAACTTTATCACAAAAATCACATTTCTGTCTCAAAAATTGCGAAAAACTAGTTATATAGTCATTTAGTTTTAAAAAAGCGTTCCAAACATTCAAAAATAGTTGGGACTTCCCTTAATAAATCTGTTACTTTCTTTTTTCAAGATAGCCCAAGCTTGCTCAATAGGATTCAAATCTGGTGAATAAGGCGGTAGAGGTAAGAAAAAGTGTTTATCTTGGATGCAGAGTTCATCCAAAATGTTCTTGGGATCAAAACTAGCATTGTCCATGATAATAACATGAGGTGTCTTCAAAGCAGGCAGGAGTTGCGTTTTGAACCACTCCCCAAAGAAATCGCTTGTCCTGCTGTTCTTGTAAATCATGGGAGCTATAAACTCTCCGTCTACTTGTCCTGCAACAATTGAAGTTCGCTCAAAACGACGTCCGCTAATCTTTTCATAGACTTTCTCCCCTCTAGGAGCCCCTGCATAAGGACGAGGGAGCGCTATTGTATAATAGATTGAAACTAGAATAGTACACCTCTACTTCTAAAACATTGTTAGAAATCTATTTGACTGTCCTGATTGATTCATCCTGTTCTTATCTCATTTCACTATATTCACCGGTAGTGAATCTCTACAGAGGACTTACACCTCAGATACACAACATGCCCATCGCATAAAAAATCTCCTACCCAAGGTAGAAGATTTCAATCTTATAAAACTTAATCCGTCATGTCCGATACCAAGGTTCGATGCTCCAATGGAACACTGCACATAACTAGCAAGAAAATGAAACCTGACTGAATCCAGAAGAGGGCCAAGTCAAAGATTCCATGCACAGCAACCACTGTAAGGAAAGACAGATAAAGACCGATAATCGGACGTTTCCCCGACTCCTGACTCATATCCATCATCAAGCGAACAGGAGCAACAGAAGACAAAACTAATAAAATGGTACCCACAATTCCGTAACTCAGAATCGTATCAATATAAAGACTGTGGGCATGTTCATGATAAGGAGCATGTATCCGAGGATAAGAGTGCATATAGGTCAATGGCCCTTCACCCCAAAAAGGATTTTGCTTAAACAAGGCCATCCCAGCATCCCAAATAGAAATTCGTTCTTCCATAGAAGAATCTAAAGTCCCCATCCGAACTCCCAAATCACTGGAAAAGAGGAAGCTCAAGCCAATCGCAAATACCCCAATACTAAGCCAAAAGGCCTTCCAGTTTTTAATAGTCGTAAAGAGATAGATGATTGCTCCAGCGATAATAGCAGGAAAAGCAGTTCGATTTTGCGTAAAGTTCAATCCAAAGAGATTAACAAAGCCTGCAATCACACAGAATACTTTCAACCAATTCAACTTGGTCGTTGTAAATAGATAGAAAGCAATCATGATACAGAAACAACAAATAATTCCATAATAATTAGGATTAAAGAAGGTCACTTCTGCACGATTCTGATGCCACACCTGCATATTGGGTGAAAGAAAAGCATAGTTGAATTTCTTCACAATTTGGAAATGTTCTAAACTCGCAAAAGCAGCTGACAAGACGCTACCAAACAAGACGAGCTGCAAAATTAATCGAAAGAATTTATGTGATAAAATCGACTGATATTGTAAAAATAAAATAGCAAACAAAAACATTCCTACTGAAGCCACAAGACCCATCCAATTTTGTGCAAGAATGGATATAACAGTACTATAGCCAAGAAAAAGAAGCAGCATCGGATGCTCCCCCATTTTCTGAAGAATACTTTTCATGTCTCCTGTAAAAATCAAACTGATAATATATAAACAGAATACAACTACAAAAAGATAAAAGGGCAAAAAGATACTCAGGATAATTCCCAATAAAATCAGCTCTTTACTAGACAACCCTATCAGCTTTTCAATAAAGCCTATTGATTTCAAAATGAATCCTTTCTCTCCAAATCAGCTGATTCAGATAATAGTAAGCTATCCTATATTATACCACTTTTTTAACAATTTGAAAACAAAGGAAACGTTTTCCAAAATAAAATGTAATTCGAATGTGATAATTGAAAGTTCTATAATGAAGTTAGCCACCCAGCCCTCCTAAAAATTAGATGGTTCAACTAGCTTATAGCTAGCC
>NZ_VMLO01000040.1:0-9976 GCF_013276735.1 Streptococcus sp. 1559 | reverse complement strand
TCAAAGAGCAAACTAGGAAGCTAACCGCAGGCTATACTTGAGTACGGCAAGGTGAAGCTAACGTGGTTTGAAGAGATTTTCGAAGAGTATTATTCCTTCTCAGCCAATTCTTTTCCCAGTTGGATGAGGTAATCTTTTAAGTCATCTTTGACTTGTGGATGTTTGAGGGCGTAGTCAATAGATGTTTTCATAAATCCAAACTTATCCCCAACGTCGTAACGAGCTCCTGTAAATTCACGGGCAAAAACACGCTGTGTTTTATTGAGCGTATCAATAGCATCAGTAAGTTGGATTTCATTTCCAGCACCAGGAGCTTGCTTTTCGAGGATATCAAAAATCTCAGGTGTGAGTAGATAGCGACCGATGATTGCAAAATCACTTGGTGCATCTTCGGTCGCTGGTTTTTCAACGAAAGTTTCAACGCTATAGAGTCCGTTGATTCCTTCACCTTGAGGAGCAATGACTCCATATGATGAAACGTCTTCGTGTGGTACGGGCATGACAGCAATGGTTGATGCGTGTGTCTTTTCGTAATCCTTCATCAGTTGTTTTGTCAAAGGAACGGCGTTCTCATCTGTGATGTCCATAAGGTCATCACCCAGCATAACAACGAAGGGCTCATTCCCTACAAAAGCTTTGGCTTGTAGGACAGCATCTCCAAGACCACGAGGGTGAGTTTGGCGGATGAAATGAAGGCGCATGCCAGTTGCTTCATCTACTAATTTTAACAGATCTGTTTTACCTTTTTCTTTGAGGTTGTACTCAAGCTCAAAATTTGAATCAAAGTGGTCCTCAATAGAGCGTTTTGATTTACCAGTGACAACCAGAATATCTTCAATACCTGATTTGAGAGCTTCTTCCACGATAAACTGGATAGTTGGTTTGTCTACAATTGGCAACATTTCTTTAGCAAGGGCCTTGGTTGCTGGTAAAAATCGAGTTCCTAGTCCAGCGGCAGGAATGACTGCTTTTCTAACTTTCAGTGCCATAAGAATCCTTTCTCTAGAGGGTTAAGACCACTCATTTTCTGCTTTAAATTCATTGTTCATGATATTATAAATGGCATCTTTGATATTGGTTCCTTGGTAAATAACTTGGTAAATGGCATGCGTAATCGGCATATAGACTCCAAGTTCTTGCGCTAGCTCATAGGCTGCTCGAGTCGTTGAAATTCCTTCAATCACCATGCCCATATTGGCTTCGATATCAGCTAGGGATTCTCCACGACCAAGAGCATCTCCGGCTCTCCAGTTACGAGAGTGGATGGAGGTTCCTGTTACGATCAAATCTCCCATACCAGATAAGCCGCTATAGGTCAGTGGATTAGCCCCGAGTGCTACCCCTAGGCGGGTGATTTCTGCCAAGCCTCGAGCGATGATGGCTGCCTTAGCGTTGTCACCAAATCCCAAACCATGTAAAGCTCCGGCACCGACAGCGATAATATTTTTGAGAGCACCAGCGGTTTCGACCCCGATAACATCCGTATTGGTATAAAGTCGGAAGTAGTGATTACTAAATAGCTCCTGAACGTATTGAGCTGTTTGTAAATCTTTAGAAGCAGCAGTTATTAAAGTTAGGTCACGCACAATGGTCTCTTCTGCATGACTAGGTCCTGAAACAACGACGATATCACTACGGAGATGTTCAGGAATTTCTTCTTCAAGAATGGTTGATAATCGTTTATGGCTATCAGGTTCTAATCCCTTTGATGCGTGCATGATGATAACCTTATGGTCCAAGGTTTGTGCAACTTGTTGGGCAACAAGTCGTGTCACTTTTGTTGGGACAACAAACAAAATCGCATCCACATCTCTCAGTGCCTCTGCTAAGTCGGTGTAGGCAATGATATTTTCATCTAGAACGACATCTTTAAAGTAGTGTTTGTTAGTATGATTGGTATTAATTTCATTGATTTGCTCGGGAAGATTTCCCCAAATACGTACCTCGTGTCCATTGTCATTTAAGACTTGTGAAAGGGCAGTTCCCCAAGAACCAGGTCCCAAGACGGCGATGGTTTGTTTTTCCATGATTTCCTCCTTAATAGAGTCCTTTCTCTTATTCTATCATATTCTGAGGGATTTTGCACTTGCATTACTGGGGTATGGTGGCTTTGTTACTTGAAAAATATACAAAAACCGAGACGAAGGGATAAACTCTTAGTCTTTAGTTAAAGTGAGAAGAAATCTGATAGATAGTTTGATTCAGTATATGCTTATAATAGAGGTAAACAACTCAGGAGGTTCTTGTAGCTTGCGAGAGTTTGGCGAAAAAATTAAAAGATTACGTTTGGCTAAAAAAATCAGTCGTTCAGAATTTTGTGGCGATGAGTCTGAATGAAGTATCCGTCAATTAATTAGAATTGAAAATGGAGAATCCAGACCAATACTAACAAAGTTAAAATATATTGCTGAACGTTTGGAGGTTGAAGATTACAAGTTGATGCCAAGTTATATAGAGTTGGATAAGGAATACCTAGAATTGAAGTATTTCTTGATGAGGACTCCTACATACGAAGATGAAACTATCGCCCAAAAGAAAGAGAGTGTTTTTGATAAGATTTTTGAAGAGTATTATGATAGGCTACCTGAGGAAGAAAGATTTATCATCCCAAATTATTCATATCTGGCACTAACGAACTACACAGTTCAAAAATTACCAGAAAAGCTAGTTAAACTACTGTCCTTCTGGTGATTTTGCTTAATTTCTGATGTTCGAGACATGATTGAGGAGATTTGTCTTGATTTTTTCCTAAAAAAGGGCAGACTCCTCCCTTGGTTTGATGCTCGATTTTTAAAATAAGGTGACTTATTGTTAGGCATGTTTTCCCCTGCCCTCTAGCTCTATATGGAATAGGGAGTATCAGATTTATCTGGCAGATTGTATCAAATAAGGCTTGAAATTGTTTTGAATAGGCGTATAGACTTGAGAATTTGAGAATATGTCGTCTAGCAGTAGAGACATATTTTCCGGCAATATGAAGGAAGAGAGGTCGAAAACGCTTGATAGTCAAGGCCTTTACTTCATCACCAGCTAGCTGCTTTAAAAAGAGGTAGAGATTATAAGCCAGATAGCCCATCATCATACGTACTTCATTCTTAACCATGGTCGAACTATCTGTCTTATCCCCAAAGAATCCTGCTTTCCTTTCTTTGATAAAGTTTTCAGCATTCCCTCGTTCACGATAGAATTGAAACAGCTCCTCACTATCTACACTGCTTAAATTGGTCAAATGAACTTTTTTACAACCATAAAAAAGAGCACTTAATCGTACTCTTCTCTTTTAAGGATTAGTTGAATTAATTCAAATCCACTAGTTCTCCTGTTTCTAGGTAGACTAGGCGTTCACAAATGTTAGCAATGTAATCAGCGAAGCGTTCCAGATGACCTATGATATAAAGGTATTGAGTTCCATTGGGAATTGAGGTTTCTTGGTCTTTCATAAGTCCAATGATTTCCTTTGATAAGGCATAATAATATTGGTCAATCTGTTCATCTTTTTGAGCAATACTAATAGCTTTTGAGGCTTGGTGCAAAGGAAAGGCAACCAATAAATCGGCCAGCATGCTGAGGGATAATTTACCCATTTGGTGTAACTGTTCTTCGTCAGGGGCTAGTTGATTTTCTTTTAGTTGCAAAACAGCTTTGGCAATGCCTGCCATATGGTCTCCCATACGTTCAAGGTCTGAACAAGAAGACATGATGCTAATCACAAATCGAAGGTCAGACACTTGTGGCTGCTGCAAGGCTAACAAACGGGCACAGGCCGATTCGATAGCGCTTTGACTTTGGTTGATAGCATGATCCTTATTGATAATTAGCTCTGCCATATCCTTGTCTTTGGAGTCTAAGGCCAGTAAGGCTTTTGAAGCTGTTTCAAGGACAAGTTGTCCTAGTCCTAAAAAGGATTGTTCTAATTCATGCAATTCTAAATCAAATTGATTTCTCATAGGTTTTTCCTTCCTTATCCGAACCGTCCTGAAATATAGTCTTCTGTGCGCTGATCTTTTGGATTGGTAAACACGTCAACGGTATCTCCAAATTCGCAAATTTCTCCTGTTAAGAAAAAAGCAGTTTTATCTGAAATACGTGAAGCTTGTTGCATGTTATGGGTAACAATGATAATCGTATAATCCTTTTTTAGTTGCTGAATGAGGTCTTCAATTTTTAAAGTGGAGATAGGGTCTAAGGCTGAAGTAGGCTCATCCATTAACAGAATATCAGGTTCTACTGCTAAAGCTCGCGCAATGCAAAGGCGTTGCTGCTGACCGCCTGATAAGGACATGGCACTCTTTTTAAGATTATCTTTGACTTCGTCCCAAATGGCTGCCCCTTTTAAAGATTTTTCCACTAAGGCATCTAATTGTTTTTTGTCTCGAATACCATGTGTCCTTGGGCCATAAGCCACGTTATCATAGATAGACATGGCAAAGGGATTAGGCTGTTGAAAAACCATCCCTACACGCTTACGTAGCTGATTAAGGTTGAATTTGCTACTATAAATATCTTGCTCATCTAAGAGGACTTGGCCTTCAATATGGCAAGAAGGAACCAAATCGTTCATCCGATTAAGGGTTTTTAGAAAAGTTGATTTACCACAACCAGATGGGCCTATCAAGGCAGTAATCTGTCTTTCTGGTAATTGAATCGAAATATTTTTTAAGGCTTGAAAGTCCCCGTAAAATAAGTCTAGGTGTCTGACTGAAAATGTTCCCATACTAGGAAGCTCCTTTCACAAGTTTTCGAGATAATAAGCTTGATAGAGTATTTATCATTAAAACAGTAATAATCAAAATCACACCGGTAGCATAGGCTTCATTGACATGTAGCCCCTCACTTGACAGCATATACATATGCAGGGCTAGAGAACGACCTGAAGACATGAGACTACTTGGCGTATTGGTAGAGGTACCTAATGTATACATGAGGGCAGCTGTCTCACCAACGATACGGCCAATAGCTAGTATCACTCCAGCTAAAATACCTGGCATGGCAACTGGTAGAACAATTCTAAAAACAGTCCGTAACTTACCTGCCCCAAGTCCATAACTTGCTTGACGCATGCTATCACTAACAGATAAAAGGGCTTCTTCTGTTGAGCGAATAATGACTGGCAACACCATGATGACTGAGGTTAAGATTCCTGATAACAGAGAGTATTGAAAACCTAAGAAGACTACAAAGAAGAGCATGCCAAACAGACCAAAAACAATGGAAGGAATCCCAGACAAGGTATCTGAGGCCAATCGCATGATTTTAACACAAAGGGAATCTTTTTTTGTATATTCCACAAGATAAAAACCAGCAAAAATCCCTATGGGCAAGGCTAAAAGAAGAGCACCAAAGACCAGAATAACGGTGGAAATAATCGCTGGCATAAGGGAAATGTTCTCAGAAGTATAAGTCCAAGAAAAGAGGGATAGACTTAGATGAGGTAAGCCTTTGATGAGGATAAAACCAATGATTAAAAAGAGAGAGCCAAAGGTTAAAGCTGAAAAACAATAAACGAGAAGTTTTAGCAGGTATTTACTCATAAGATGATTTTCCTTTCAAGTAGGCAAAGTAGGCATTAATCAAGAGAATAAGGAAAAAGAGAACTGCTGAGGTTGCAATAAGGGCTTCCCTATGCTGACCTGATGCGTAAGCCATTTCCAGAACAATATTGGTTGTTAAGGTTCTGGTTCCTGAAAAGAGCCCACTTGGAATAATCGGCTGGTTGCCTGCCACCAAAATAACTGCCATGGTTTCACCTACTGCGCGACCGATTCCTAAAATAACTGCTGATAAAATACCAGATCTCGCAGCTGGCAAGATGACACTAAAAATACTCCGTTCATGACTAGCTCCTAGAGCCAAGCTACCAGAATAATACGTTTTGGGAACTGTTCGGATAGCAGATTCTGACAAACTGATAATGGTTGGCAAAATCATTATTCCTAATAGTAACGAAGCGGTTAGGACACTCATGCCATTTCCTAAAAAGGTTCTAATCCAAGGCACCAATAATTGTAGGCCGAAAAAACCATAAACAATAGATGGAATGGCCGCCATCAAGTTGATAGCTGATTTTAAGAAGCCATAGACGGGCTTTGGACAATAATAAACCATAAACACCGATGTCAAGATGCCTGTTGGCACCCCAATCACAATCGCTCCTAAGGTAATTAATAAGGAACCAACGATCATTGGTAAAATACCATAGCTTGCCGGAATGTTCGTTGGCGACCAATCACTGCCTAATAAAAAACGGGCAAAGCCGTAGTTAGCCATGAAAGGTAAGCCATTACTAAAAATAAAGAAACAGATTAGCAAAATAGCTACAACAGCTACTGTTGCACTCATGAAAAAAATTGCCCTAAAAACTGCTTCTTTGAAGGCTTGTTTTGTCACATTTTGTCCTTTCTAGTGAAGAAAGTAAGGGAGATGCGACACCTCCCTACTTGCCTTCTTTATCTTATTGTACGATGAAACGTCTGCATCTCTTTAGAGATTTATGGAGCAAACATTTTATTTAATTTTGTCCCAGGTGGTTAATTTGCCACTAAAAACGTCTGCAAGTTTAGCCATACTGACTTGGCTTGCCTTATTGTCATTATTGACCACAACAGCAATACCGTCTAAAGCAATAGCATCATGGCTGAGACTCTCACCTTCTTCAGGAGTTAATTCCCTAGAAACCATACCAATATCAGCGGTTTTCTCCTTAGCAGCGGTAATACCTGCTGAAGAGCCATTAGAGGTAATATCAATCGTAACTTCTGGATTTTCTTTTTTATAAGCTTCTGCTAATTTTTCCATTAAAGAAGATACTGAAGTGGAACCTACAACAGACAACTTGCCTGATAAGTGTTGGCTTGTATATTCTGTGGTTTCGGTTTTAGCTTCAATAAATTTATTATCTGTGACCACTTGTTGACCTTGTTTGGAGTGGATAAAGCTGATAAAATCTTGACCTAGCTTGGAAAGATTAGAAGACCAAACAATGTTGAAGGGACGTTGAAGAGGGTATTTACCATCTAAAACTGTGTCTCGACTAGCCTTGATACCATCAATCTCTAAAGCCTTGACAGATTTCGTTAAAGATCCCAAGGAGATGTAGCCGATAGCATTAGCATTCCCTTGAACTGCTGAGAGAACACCTTCTGTGCTATTTTGAATCACAGCTGTTTTGGCAGTGTTGTCAATTTTTTTATCACCGTCTTTTTTGAGAATCCCTGTGATTTCTGTGAAGGCACCCCGTGTTCCAGAGCCATTTTCTCGTGAAATCACCTCAATCGTTTCTGAAGCTGACTGTTTGGAAGCAGATGACTGATTGCCACAGGCAACAAGCCCAAATCCTGATAAGCCAATGGCTGCAAGAGTAAGCATTTTTTTGAATTTCATAATAATCACCTTTATTTCTATGTATTTTTCTTGTGTAGGATTACTACACTTATAGTCTAACAAGTCTTTGTAAAGGTTTATCACTGATTCATGTAAAGATTGTGTAAAGAATCAAAAAAAGCCACTTTTGAAAAGTGGCTGCTCCTAAAAATAGCTTTAAAAATTATTAGTCCTGTGCGAAAGATTGGTTAGGAAGAAAAATCGTGAAGCAACTGCCTCTGCCAAGCTGACTCGTCACCGTGACTTGGCCACCTAATAATTGACTAAGTTCTTTGACAATAGCAAGGCCAAGACCAGTGCCACCAGTTTGTCTGCTTCGACCTTTATTAACTCGGTAAAAACGTTCAAAAATACGATCCTGCTCTAATTGACTAATACCAATCCCTGTATCTGACACAGAAATCTTAATGCCTTCGTTCACCTTTTGGGTCTTGACCTCAATTTTTCCCCCTTGTTCAGTGTAACGGATGGCATTGGTTAAAAGATTGAGTAAGATTTGGGAAAGTAATTGACTATCTGATACGAGGGTGACATCATCTGGCACCTGCACCTTTAGCTGTAAATCCTTCTTCTTGAGCTGAGGTTGCAAGCTTTGAGTCAAATCCTGTACAAATTCTGCCAAAGAAAGGGTCGTCCATTGTACAGGCATTTGTTGAGCCTTAGATAAGGTAAGAAGATGCTCAACAATATGCTCAAGACGCAAGCTTTCTTTGTAAATAATGTCTAGAAAGTCATCCTTGAGCGCTTCTTCTTCAACTGACATCCCCTTAATGGTTTCAGCAAAGCCCTTAATCGAAGTAACTGGTGTCCTCAACTCATGGGAGGCATTTGAGACAAAGGCTAAATTTAACTTTTCATAAGTTCTAATCGTTGTTAAATCATATAGCAAGACGAGCACAGCTTCCACAGATTGGGTGGGGCTAAAAACGGGAACTGCTGTCACTTCTAAAATCAAGTCACCCTCATGAAACCCACTTACTTCTTGTTTTAACCTTGTTTTTTGATCAAAGGCTTGGTGAACTAAATTCCGAATATCCATCCGTTTGAGGTCATCAAGTGAACTTATGTCGCCGTCCACATCGGGAAAATAATGAGGCAGAGAGCGACTGGATAATAACATCTGACCTTGAGCGGAAACTAAAAACGTCCCCATGGTTAGGTGCGACAGAAGAACCTCCATTGTTTCGGCTAGGTCCTTGTATTGCTGATCCTGTTGGGAGACTTTGGTTTTTAGGCCAGACACATACTGAGCCAAAGACTTTAAGTCTTCTTGCCCTTTTTCTAAAAAGTATTCACTACTGGTCAAGAGAGGTTGGTGCAAGGTCTCAAAAGCAACTTCCCATTTCCAAAGGCAAAAGAGCCAGTAGCTACCTAGTCCCAAAGAAAGGGCTAGAAGAAAGAGACCGATGCCTTTACTGATCCAAGTTAATGCCATCCCTGCAATCAGAATGAGGCTAACACTTAGATTGACTAGCCAAAATTGAAGGTAGCGTTTCATCTATAACTCCTTGAACTTATAACCATAACCCCGAATGGTTCGAATAAATTGAGGGGCTTTAGGATTGTCTTCAATTTTTTCCCTCAACTTACCAATATGAACGTCCACCAAACGTGTTTCCTGCCCAAAGTCATACCCCCAGATACGTTCCAAAAGACGCTCTCTAGTCAGTGTCATGTTGGGATGTTTCATAAGATAGAGCAAGAGTTCAAATTCTTTTGGGGTCAAACTCAGTAACTTATTCGCCTTGTAGACTTCATGACGCTCAGGGTATACTTTCAAGGTCCCAAATAGCCAAGAATCGTCAGCGATATTATCTGAATCATCTCCTTCTTGTTCTCCTTTAGTTCGCCTGAGGACAGCCTTGACACGCGCCAGCAATTCTCTAGGGCTAAAAGGCTTGGTCAGGTAGTCATCAGCCCCTAATTCCAAGGCCAAAACCTTATCAAATTCATCACTTTTCGCAGAAACCATCATAATTGGAGTTTTGACGCCTTTGGCTCTCAGCCGCTTACAAACTTCTATGCCATCTAATTGTGGTAACATGATATCAAGCAAGATAAAATCAAAGGGTTCTGTTTCTGCCAAAGCTAAGGCCTTCCGTCCATTTGTTACCAATTGAGTAGAAAAGCCTTCCTTACTTAAATGGTAGTCAAGCAATCTCAGAATGTGTTCTTCATCATCCACTAATAAGACTTGTTTTGTCATCTATTATCTCCTATTGGTAACATTATAACACAATTATCAGAAATCCTAACATTGCTAAATCAGATTAAATTTGCTTATCAAGACTAGGATCTGGTCAAACGCTCAATCATCTCCTTGTGCTCTAGATAGGTCGCCAGTAGATCTACCCTTTCAAATAATTCAAAATCCTCAAATTCAAAACCAGGAGCAACAAGACAAGAAACCAGAGCATAATCCTTATCAACTTCAAGAACTCCTCTCAGTTCTGAGGACACGGTAATGATTGATGCGACGGAAGTAAAAATCAATCGTCCTAAAAAAACAATTAGCGAATGATTCTGGTAAAAAGAAATGCCACGCTATGAAGGCTCAGGCGATTGTCACAAGCCAAGGGAGAATTGTTTCTTTGGA
>NZ_VMLO01000004.1:0-33255 GCF_013276735.1 Streptococcus sp. 1559 | reverse complement strand
TTAGTTTGGGAATTTACCCCAATTTTTGAGCTTCTATATTCAGAAATTCTTATTTTATAAGCTGCTTGTAAAAACTCTCTAAGACAAAAAAAGAAAGCTCATTTCTAAGCTTTCTTTGCAATCATTTTTTCTGCTTCTTGTTCTAAAAATAGTTCCAAAATTTTCTTTGTCAACGTAATTGCCGCTGATAAGGCCAGGGAAACGATTAAATAATTAGCTACTAAGCCATGATCTCCAACCAATGGTGGTTTTGTCAGGAATCCGTAATCTCCACCTGTTACTAAATTGACCACAAAAATCAAGGCATTTAGTCCAAAGGTCATGAGAAAAATTCCCTTCACATCCAGCAAACGCGCACTATACTGTCTCAAGAGATAAATTAGGGAGTTCCCCAAGAGAGCTAAGTGGCCAAAGATAAAGGATAAAATCGCAATATGGGGGAAAGGATAGGCATCTGGCACTGGATAAACAAAGGCTGCTAATGTCCCAAATGTTCCTAGCAATGCAAAATACTGCCTATATTTAGACTGACCAGGAAGCAAGAGTACCACAAACATGGCCATACGACAATGGTAAAAGGGTAAACTTTCTGACAGTGGCATATGATTGACCCAGTACCAACCATAAAGTAGGATTAACTGAACGGCCTGTAAAATCTGGAAAAATCGTTGGTAAACCTTCTTTTCACGATAACGATAGGCTGTATAAAAGGTCAAGGCTAATAGTGTAAATATACTCACGTACCAAAAAAGGTCAAATTTGGGTGGTTCTGTTGCTTGGGTCGTAAAGAAAATATCCCATAAATTCATCTAGTCTTCCTCATGATTCAAAATTTTCCTGCATATTATTATACCATGCAATGTAAGAAAAATGGATTTAGAAATACGTAAATGTTTGACAAAATTACTTGCCTTCATTTTCTAAACATTCTACCAACTTGGCTAGATTCATAGAATTGGAGCCTTTGAGCAGGATTTGGTCATGCACTCCTAGACTTTCCTTGACCTGCTTAACTAGGTCTTCAAATTGGTCTTGGTCTTCTGTTTTCTTGAAGTAGTAAACGTGGCCGATTGGGAACATTTGACTGGCCAGTTGAGCCAATTCAGCAATGTCTTCTCCGTAGAAAATCACGGTATCAAGCACATCTGGAGAAAGGCTCAAAATCATCTGGTTATGGAGTTGAACAGACTGGTCACCAAGTTCCTTCATATCCGCCAAGACAGCAATTTTTTTGCCACCTTCATTGGCTGGAATGGCAGAGAAAGTCTCTAAAATCAACTTCATAGCAGTTGGATTGGCATTATAAACATCTGACAGAATATCTGCTCCATTGGCTGCTTTCTTCCACTCGGTACGGTTACGCGTCAATTCAAGATTTTGGAAGGCCTTATGAATTTGCTCCTCTGAAACCCCTTCTTGTAGGGCAACATAAGACGCAATCATGGCATTAGTGGCATTGTACTTACCAGTCACTGGCAAATCGAGGGCTTGTTCCAAGAAATTAGCCTTAAAGGTCAGACTGTCCTTACGCTCAACCAAGTCTGTGATTTCCAGCTCTGCTCCTTGCCCAAAACGGACCACCTTTTTATCAGTTGGCAAGTAGGCCTCTACAATCGGGTCAGCTGGCGCCAAGAGCAAGGAATTCGAAGCCATGCCATCTGCAATTTGCATTTTCCCTTTAGCAATCTCAGAACGGTCTTTGAAAAAGGCCAAATGGGCTTCTCCAACCAAGGTTACGATGGCTGTTTTTGGACGAGCCAATTCAGACAAGAGATGAATATCTCCCAAGTGATCCTGCCCCATCTCCAAGACCAACTTTTCTGTCCCTTCAGGCATATGGAGAACGGTGTAAGGAAGTCCAATCTCGTTATTGTAATTGCCTTGTGTTTTGTAGGTTTTGTAGGTTGTTGATAGCAAGTGAGCTAACATATCCTTGGTCGTTGTTTTGCCATTTGAACCCGTAACCGCAAAGACATCAACTGCTGTTTTTTCAAGATAGTAGGCAGCTAGGGTTTGAAAGGCAGTCAAGACATCATCTACTAGAATGTAGGGATGATTTGCAACTTCTTTCTCAGACAGGGTTGCTGCTGCACCATTTTCAAAGGCTGTTTCGATAAAGTCATGACCATCACGCGCACCTTTGAGGGGGACAAATAAATCTCCATTCCCAATCAAACGACTGTCAAACTCAGCCTTCTCTAACTGGGTGTCCTCAAAGATGCTGATATCATTTTTAGCTCCTACAACTTGGGCAACCTCATGGATTGTTAATTTCATTTCTACTCCTTTAAAAAGGGTTGAAGTCCAAGAACTCTAATCACCTTACAGTGATGGTTCTGGCTTCTACCCTCTCTTTCATTTTATAGCAAATGCGCTTCGCGCTTGTCAAAACTTTCCTTGGCAAGATCAACCAATCGCTCGATTAAGTCTGGGTAGCTGATTCCCATATTGTCCCAAAGAAGTGGATACATTGACCACTGGGTGAAACCTGGCATGGTATTGAGCTCGTTGAGGAAAATCTCTCCCTTATCTGTATAGAAGAAATCGCAACGAGATAGACCTAAACCACCAATGGCACGGAAGGCAGTTTCTGCATTTTGACGCATGACAGCTACCACATCATCACTGACCTTGGCCGGAATATCCATGGTAATTTTATTGTCAATATACTTGGCATCATAGTCATAAAAGGCAACATCCTTGACTACTTCTCCTGGCAGCGTGCTCTTGACATCGTAGTTGCCCAAGAGACCAACCTCGATTTCACGGGCATTCACTCCTTGCTCAACCAAGACACGGCTGTCATATTGGAAGGCAAGTTTCAAAGCTTGACGGAGTTCTTCTTGATTTTCAGACTTAGAAATACCGACACTAGAACCCATGTTTGACGGCTTAGTGAAGACTGGATAAGTCAATTTTTCTTCTACTTCAGCGATTTTAGCAGTCACATCATCCCCTTCAACGATAGCCACATAAGGAACTTGGGCAATGCCAGCAGATTCTAACACACGCTTAGTCGTGATTTTATCCATGGCAAGACTGGATGACAAGATGTTACAGCCGACATACGGCATTTTCAAAACTTCAAGGAATCCTTGAACAGAGCCATCTTCTCCCATCGGACCATGAAGAACTGGAAAGACCACTGCACCTTCTTCGTAGGTAGCACTTGGTGCAACTTGCTTATCCCAATCAATAGTTTCATTGGTCATAAGACGATCCTCTTGACCTGGAGTCTGGCTAAATTCCTGCGTTTTGATAAAATCACCTGACTGGCTGATGAAGAAAGTCCTGACTGTGAAACGGTCGTAATTGACCGCACGCATGACACTTTCCGCTGAAAGGACAGAGACTTCGCGTTCCGCACTCCGTCCACCATATAAAAGAATAATCGTTTGTTTCATATTACTTGTCCTAATTCTACTAGAATACTCGCTCTTTAGTATATCATATTTACTTGTTTTTTTAAAACTTGAACCTGATCCTACTCATCACACTATACAAAAAGAGGCCGATAGGAACGATTTTCAGCCTCTTTGATTTTTTATAAATGAATGGAGTTCGTAATTTTGTCTACACTTACAACTCTGTTCGATTTTCAATCGCTCGTAAGAGGGTCACTTCGTCCGCATACTCGATATCTGCCCCCACAGCAAGACCTCGCGCCAAGCGCGTAACCTTGATCCCAGCTGGCTTGAGCAAACGGGAAAGATACATGGAAGTTGCTTCCCCATCTGCCGTAGCATTGGTTGCTACGATTACTTCTGAAACCTCACTATCCATCAGACGAGTCATGAGACTCTTGAGATTGATATCGTCTGGACTGATACCATTCATGGGAGAAATGAGACCATGCAGGACATGATAGAGGCCATGGTATTCTTGGATATTTTCCATGGCTGCCACATCCCGACTATCCTCTAGCACCAAAATCGTTGTCTGGTCACGAGTTGGATCGGTACAGATAGAACAAGGATCGTCGTCTGTCAAACGTCCACAAATGGAACAGTAGGTCAATTCTCTCTTAGCAGAAAGGAGATTTTTGGCAAATTCATTGACATCGTCATCAGACATCCCAATCGTATAAAAGGCCAGACGCGTGGCCGTCTTAATCCCGATACCTGGTAACTTAGAATAACTGTCAATCAGCTTGGCAATGGGTGTTGGATAAAGCATAATTTCCTTTCTAGTTCATTGGATGGTATTTTTGATACAGATTGATAATGTCACGCGCAATGGAAGGTCCTACACCATTGGTTAGATTGGTATTATGAGGAAAGACCACTGCAACAGCGATTTGGGGATTATCAGATGGGGCATAGGCCACCGCATTGGTATTGGTTGCTTGCTGACCATCTGCCACATAACTTTCGGCTGTACCCGTTTTTCCGCTAATGGATACCAAGGCACCATTTGAAAAGGCACGACCTGTGGTCAAGCCACTATTCCCATGAGCAACCTGATAAAAACCTTGGTGCAAGATACTCATATCGGAGTCGGATATATTGACCTTATTCATCTCTGTCGGTTGCAGTTGCTGAATCAAGTCGCCTAGGCCTCCCTTATCATTATTTCCATAAATGCCTTCCACAATACGAGGAGCCACACGAACACCATCATTTGCAATAGTTGCTACATACTGAGCCAACTGCATGGGCGTATAGTTATCAAACTGCCCAAATGCATTAGTAATGTAATTAGCAAAACTATACTCTTTGGGAACAAATCCAGTAGATTCATCTGGTAGGTCAATCCCAGTCGCAGAGCCCAAGCCATATTCACCAAAGGTTGAACGCAATTTCCCCATAGCAGACTCTAGATTGCTGGTGCCGACAAACATATTGGGTTGGTAGGTCTGCCCCATAAGACCTAGAGCTGTTTGGACCATATAGGCATTAGATGAATACTCCAGAGCTTGGACTGCTGTGATAGGGAATGAACCTGAACCGTAAGCCTGAGTATACCAAGAATTGATGGGAGATGAACCTTGAAAGACAATGGACTGGTCTGTCAAGGTCTGGTTTCCTGATAAGACTCCATTTTCCCAGCCAGAGCTGATGGTCGCAGCCTTGACAACCGAACCTGGGACAAAGACATTGGTTACCGTTCCCAAGGAATCAGGCGTTAACTCTCCCGTTTTCAGGTCATGTTTGAGTCCTGACATAGACAAAACAGCACCTGTTTTGGGGTTAAGGGCGACTGCATACACGCCTTCAGAATACTTGGCTCCACCATTTCCTAGCTCGGAATTGAAATAACTTTTCAGCAAAGCATCCACGCTATCTTGGAAGGCCAAATCAATGGTCAGCTTGATATTGTTTCCCTTACTACCTTCCTCAATTGTATCTACGCTTTCCATATTGCCATATTTATCCAGATGGATTTCTTTTACCGAGCGTTTTCCTTGTAAGGTCTCTTCATATTGCTTTTCCAAATAGGAGGTTCCAACCCGATCATTTAGAGAATAGCCTTTTTTAAGATAGGCTTCTGCTTCTTCCGCTGGGAGACCAGCTTTTTCACTGGATACACTCCCTACTATAGAAGAAAGGGAAGTTTCCAAAATCTTTCGATCCCAAGAAGTAGAAATACTAATGCCAGGCATCTCCTTTGAAATAGAGGCAATAACAGCTACCTGAGAATCATTTAGAGGATCTGTCGCAATGGTTCCTGTCGCAAAGTTTCCAACAGCATTTAACTGACTAAAAAGATAGATTTCTTTCTTTTCATCCTCTGTATAGTTTAGTTGACTTGTTGGGACACTATCGACCGCATTGTTATACAGTTCTGATTCGGATAGGCGATTGCCATCTGAATCCAATCGTTTCTCACTTGGGAGAGCTTCCACTGTTTTTTTATAGATTTCAGGATCAGCCAAATAGTAATCAGCCAGCTGGCGTTCTGTCAAATTTGGCGAACTGATACTCACATAAGTCAGTAACTTTTTAGCTATTTCTTTTAAGTCTGTAGCCGTCATTTTATTGCTACGCGTAAAGGAAACAACCTGCTTTAACGTATTTTCTACCAAAGGTTTTCCACTAGCATCATAAATTTCCCCACGGGCAGAACTGCTTGTGACCTTGGTCTGACTAGCTGAGGCTAGCTTTTTTTCGTAAAAATCCTTGTTCAAAACCTGCATATACAACAAACGACCAATAATGGTCATAAAGAGCAAAATGACAATTGAAAACAATAAATTAAGCCGAATCGGAATCGAATGGCTGTTAAATTTTCTCATACAAATCAGTCTCATTTCTAACTTAAAATCTTACTCTTAATTGTACCACAATTTGAGCAGAAAATTATGGAAAAGAAAGAAGCTTTTTTTCGTTTTTACAGTAAGATGCGTTTTTATTTATCTATCCTTATATTATGTGTTATAATGAAGTGTGACTATTCCCTGATCTAGTCTTCCAGTATGACTCATGTAAAGGAACCTTCCCTATGGACAAACCAGATATCGCAACTGTCATTGATTCACACTTTGAAGAAATGACAGACCTAGAGCAAGAAATCGCTCGCTATTTTTTACAAGCTGAAACGATTACAGATGATTTATCTTCCCAACAGGTAACTCAAAAATTACATATCTCTCAAGCTGCTCTGACCCGCTTTGCTAAAAAGTGTGGCTTTACTGGCTACCGAGAATTCATTTTCCAATACCAACATGAGGCAGAAAATCAAGCCAATCAAGTCTCCAAGCACAGTCCACTGACCAAACGAGTCCTCAGAAGTTATAGCAATATGAGGGAACAAACACAAGACTTGATTGACGAAATCCAACTAGAACGAATTGCCCAGTTAATCGAAGATGCTGAGCGTATCTACTTCTTCGGAACAGGGAGTTCTGGCCTTGTTGCTCGTGAAATGAAATTGCGCTTCATGCGTCTGGGTGTTGTCTGCGAAGCTTTGACAGACCAAGATGGCTTTGCCTGGACAACCAGTATTATGGACGAAAATTGTCTCGTACTTGGTTTCTCACTTTCTGGCACAACACCTTCTATTTTAGATAGTCTATTAGATGCCAAGGAGATGGGGGCAAAGACTGTACTCTTTTCAAGTGTTCCCAATAAAGATAGTCAGGCCTACACAGAGACTGTTCTTGTAGCCACCCACAGCCAACCTTCCTATATCCAACGAATATCCGCTCAACTTCCTATGCTCTTCTTTATCGATTTGATTTATGCCTACTTTTTGGAAATCAATCGCGAAAGCAAGGAAAAAATCTTTAATAGCTACTGGGAAAATAAAAAACTCAACGGCTATCGTAGACAAAAACGTGTCAGAAAATCCTAGTTTGGCTGAGCCAAACTAGGATTTTTATTCATCACCAAACATACCTCTTCAAGATTATGAATTAGTCATATCTTGACTTAGTCTTGAATAATTTCATGTAATCACTTTTTGAAGGGAGTAAATAAGCAAGTCTGACGGTATCCTCAACAATTGTATACAATACAATGTAATCCTTACTCAAGGTCAATCCTCGCGTTTGGTAGCGAGGGTCTAATTTCTTACCAAATTTTTCATCAGCATCAAATCCAGCTTGGGGGAAAATTTCTAGCCGATTAATATCTTTTCTAATATTGGCTACTTTTCGTCTCGCAGCCTCTACAGAACCGATTTCCTCCGCTATATACTGATATATTTTATCCAGACTATCAATCACTCTAGGAGAATACAAAATCCTATATCTTTTATAATCCATAGCGTGTCACGACATCCTCATCTGTCAAGTAATTTCCAGCCTCAATCTTGGCATAACTTTCTTGAACTTCTGCTTGTAATTGTCTAAACAAATACTCCTTCTCTAATTCCTCTTCACTCAGTAAATCTACTTCATTTGTTACGGCAACATTCTTTAAAAATAATCTGAGTGCTGATGAAAGAGAGAGATTTTTTTCTTTTAACACTTCCATGGCATCATTTACTAATTCTCTATTAGCTTGGAAGGTCACAATCTTACTTGAATTCGCTATAGTCATTTTATATAATTCCTTTATATATTTTATTTATTATCTCACAATTATAAAGAAAGTCAAGGGAATTTGATTAGAAAATCCTAGTTTGGCTGAGCCAAACTAGGATTGTTTTGTCTTAAAATGATAATATGCACCAAGCATACCTGCTGTATTCTGGTGATGGGCAAATTCTAATCGTGTTTTTTCTGCTAAACTTGGTACCAAAGCCTCTTTCAAGGCTGTGCGGATCTTAGGTTTAAGGATAGCCTCTTGCCCCATGATACCACCACCAAGAATAACCACTTCTGGATTGGCAACGTAGCAAATATTTGCCAGACCTTTTCCTAGATAGTCTACCATGCGGTCAATACCTTCCATGCAGAGTTTATTGCCTTCAGTGGCTTCCTTGAAAATGCGTCGGCCATTCCACTGATCAACATCTTCTCCATGAGATGTTGCTACATACTCAACCAAAGCTGTGGTAGAAGCGAGATCCTGAAAAGCTCCATCTTGCATATGCATATACCCGACTTCACAGGCCGAATTGCTAAAACCATGGAAGACTTTCCCATCCATAATCAAGCAACCACCGATACCTGTTCCAATGGTCAAGCAAAGGGTGACACTTGCTCCCTTACCTGAACCAGATACTGCCTCAGCCAGACCTGCACAGTTGACATCATTTTCAATCTCACAAGGAATAGCAAAGCTAGTCTCGATTTCCTTTTTGAACTGGGTGCCTGCATAATTTGGAATCTGAGGCCCAGCATAGAAAATTTCCCCCTTATCAGGGTCCACCATTCCTGCAGAAGAAATGGCAACACCTGCTACTGGGCCCTTTTCTAAATAGCTGGCTACGATATCTTTGGTCTTTTGTAAGATATGAGGTCCACCCTTATGCGCCTCTGTTGGCATTTCATGCGATTCAAGAAGTTGCCCCTCTTGATCAACCAAACCATACTTGATGTTAGTTCCACCGATATCAATTGCAACGTAGTGTGTCATAAATACCTCCTTATGGATTAGAGGAAGCGCTCCTTGGTTTCACGAATCAAGGCTGCAGCCGCTTCTACAACTGGACGATCTTCTTCCGTTACTGGCGTCAATGGTGAACGAACAGAACCAATATTCAAGCCTTCATTGATTTTCAAGACTTCCTTAATCACACCGTACATATTTCCATGTGCAGAAGTGAGTTTACCAATGATAGCGTTGATAGCATACTGTAATTCACGCGCTGTTTCCAAGTCTTTATCCGCAATCAATTGGTTGAGTTTCAAGAAGAGTTCTGGCATCGCACCATATGTACCACCGATACCAGCTTTGGCACCCATGAGGCGACCTCCTAGGAACTGTTCATCCGGACCATTAAAGACGATATGGTCTTCCCCACCAAGGCTCACAAAAGTTTGGATATCTTGAACTGGCATAGAAGAGTTCTTGACACCGATAACACGTGGATTCTTCAACATTTCTGTGTAAAGGCTTGGAGTCAAAGCAACCCCTGCCAATTGAGGAATGTTGTAGATCACATAGTCTGTGTTTGGAGCTGCAGCACTAATGTCATTCCAGTATTTAGCGACTGAGTATTCTGGCAAGCGGAAATAAATTGGTGGAATCGTTGCAATGGCATCTACACCCAAGCTTTCAGCATGACGAGCAAGTTCCATACTATCTTTAGTATTATTGCAAGCTACGTGAGCAATGATAGTTAATTTCCCTTTGGCAACTGCCATGACTTCTTCCAAAATCAACTTGCGGTCTTCAACGCTTTGGTAGATACATTCGCCAGAAGAACCATTGACATAAAGACCTTGAACTCCTTTATCAATGAAGTATTGAACCAGGGCACGCGTACGTTCTGGGCTTACTTCTCCTTGATCATCATAACATGCGTAGAAGGCTGGAATGACACCTTCGTATTTTTTCAAATCTGACATAGATTTTCTCCTATTATTTTTATTTTCTGCTAAAGCAGATTCTTTCTTTACTTCTTTAGTATACACTTTACCGAAAAGGCTTTCAATATCTTATAGACACTTAGATTTTAGTTTCTCGCTTATAGAATAGCGTTTGGAGCGTTTGAAAGTAGTTTCAGAAATAATTGTACCCCTTACTCATACTTAGCAAATAGCTTTTCCATCACTCCCACTTGTAAAAAAGCAAGAAGTCCAAAACCAAAGAGAATAAAAGCTGATCCTCCCAATAGAAGGGTAAAGGCTGATAGATATAGAATCATCAAAATCAAAAAGATAATTGCAATCATCAAGATAAACCAAGGAGCGTTAAAACTAGCCAACATCAATCCTTTTTGAAGAATTTCTTTCCAAGATAGGTCATAACGTGCCGCAATAGGGTAACTAGCCAACATCACAATGGTAAGGAAAATCAAAATGCCTAGACAAATAGCTTTCAGCAATTGGAAGGGCAGAGCTGTTTGACCCCAGAAAAGATAAAGATCTAAAAGAGCAAGAAATACAATTCCTAACTCCAACAACCCCAACTGAAAACCTAGTTTCAGATTTTGCCTGAAAACTCTTAGATAGGTTCTAAAAACTGGAACACGTCTGCTCTTCTTAACTTCGAACATGGTCTCGTAGAGGCTGATTTTAGCCACTCCAATCGTTACGATTGGCAAACAAGTTACTACAAAGAGAAGATTGACTGTTACAATATCTAAAACCTTCTCACTAATTCGCATGAGAAAATTATCTGTATCAAATGCAGCCTTGATGAGACTTCTTCCTTTTTGTGACATCTTTGCTCCCCCTGATTTTTTAATCAATCAAAATTTTAAAGAGATATTTGCGAACCTTCTCTTCCATACCTGCATAGCCATTTGGCTGATGTGGCTCTCCTGGGAAGAAAATCGCAAAATTGTGATAACCCAACAAGAGTGGGTAGTGTTCATGACAATGAACAAATCCAATATCACTTGCTTCGTCAAATGCTACTGCTTCATCTTTGATACGTGAACCGTAGCTCGAATATTCATGCCCTTCTACCAACAAATGCAAGTCTGCATAGTTCTTGTGATGTTCAAACTGGTCATTCTCAGCTTGATTGAGGACATTTTCCTGAACAACTAGAAAGACTTTATCTCCATCAATCTCATACTTTCCTAATTCGAATGAATCTTTACGATGTTGGTAGAGATAGTCGATAGCCTTGTCTAAATTGGGATGAATCCCTTTGTAAAAGGTGATGTTTTTCAAATCGTCAAAAATCATGCTCTTTCCTTCGTTTATGATAGTTAACTAAAATCATTCTTAAGTTGATAAGTGTCTGACAAAACTTCATAAAGTAACTGCATACCCTCCATTTTGTAGACACTTATAACTCTATATTCTTTTAATCTATAAAATATACTTCTGTATTCTGATAGATTGATTTTCTTATACTCAATGAAAATTGAAGAACAAACTAGGAAGCTAACCGCAGGCAATACTTAAGTATGGCAAGGTGACGCTGACGTAGTTTGCATTCGATTTTCGCAGAGTATTATCCTTTGACCGCTCCCATAGTAATCCCTTGTGTGAAGGATTTCTGGAAGACTAGGAAGACTGTTACAATTGGCACGGCAGCAAGGGCAGCTCCTGCCATGATCAAACCATAGTTGGTTGCCATTTCAGCCTGCATGGTCGCAACCCCAAGTGAAATAGTCAAATTGTTACGTGAAGTCAACATTACCAACTGCATGAAGTAGTCATTCCAAGTATTGATGAAGGTAAAGATTGCAAGAGCCGCAAACCCTGGTTTCACAATCGGGAAGGCTACGCTCCAGAAGGTACGAATCTCACCACAGCCATCAATTTTAGCTGATTCGAGCAATTCTGTAGGGATATTTTCACTGAATTGTTTCATGAGGAAGACCCCAAATGGCCATCCAATCAAAGGCAAAATAACTGCCCAAAGAGTGTCATGAATTCCCATGAAGTTGACGATACGTACCAATGGTACAAGGACAACTTGTTTTGGAAGCGCCATAGCAGCTATAAAGATAGCAAATAGAATGCGTTGACCATAGAAACGTTTTTTAGCCAATACATAACCTGCTAGAGATGAGGTTGCACAGACTAAGAACATGGTTACCAATGAGATAAATACTGAGTTCCACATCCATTGCAAGGCAGGGTTCTGCACCATAAGTTGTTGGAAGTTTTCCATGGTTGGCATTTTAGGGAACCATTGTGGCGGAATCATAATGGTATCAGGCTGTGACTTGAATGCCCCTGTCAAAATCCAGTAGAATGGAAAGATGAACAGCACAGTCAACAAGAGCAAAATGATTGTTGAAATAACAGTAAAGGCTGTTAATGGTTTTTTTTCTGTAGATTGCATAACTGTCTCCTTTCTTTAGTATTCTACGTCGTTTCCAAGTACTTTAAATTGAACAAAGCTTACGATAGCAATCATGACTGCCAAGAAGACACCAATGGTGTTGGCATAGCCGTATTCTGTCAATTGGAAGGCTTTTTCGTACAGGTAGTACATCAAGGTACTTGTTGAGTAGTTTGGACCACCAGATGTCAAAAGCTGAATCAAGGCGAAACACTGGAAGGAGTTAATTGTTGTGATGATTGCAATATAAAGAGTTGTTGGAAGAAGGCTTGGCCATTTAATCTTCCAGAAAACTTGAAACTCAGTTGCACCATCAACACGCGCCGCTTCAACCAGTGAATTGTCAATATTCCCCATAGCAGCGATATAAAGGATGATGGGCTGACCAACTGAAGTGGTCAAGAGAATAATCATAATCGCCATCAATGCCCAGTGCTTATCACCAAGCCATGAAATGTTTTGAGTAATGATATGACTTGATTTAAGCACAAAGTTCAAGATACCTGATAATGGATCATAGATCCATTTCCATACAACCGTTACGGCAACACTACCTGTTACAACAGGAAGGAAGAAGACAAAACGGTAGAAGGATCTGGCAATAGCATTTTGGTGATAGGTTTGCGATGCTACAAAGAGTGAGAATAGAACAACAACTGGCACAGATCCAATAACCAAAATAACTGTGTTAATCAGAGATTTTGCAAAGACAGGATCTTTAAACATACGGACATAGTTATCTAAGCCCACAAATTGGAAACTAGTCATAGAATAGTTAAAGAAACTTGTAATGAATCCCATCACCATCGGAGCCAATACAAAGATAATAAAGAAGAACAACACTGGTGCTAGGAAAGCATAGGAAATCACTGTTTCCCGCATACGAATTTTATTGACTTTCACAGTCGGCACCTCTCTTTCAAATAGAATAATTTTTTGACTTTCTTGAACTGTTTTAAAATCAAAATGAAATTTTTTATGATTCGCTTATGTAAGAACTTCATTTTAATTTCGTGACAGTTTCTTACATTTTAAACAAAAGCCCCCTTTTCTTACACTATCTGTGTAGAGGGAAAAGGGGGTATACACTCTTAGCTTCTTTAAAAAACTACTTTTTATAGAATAACTAAGGACTATTGTTTCATAGCTTTTTTGATTGTTTCGTTCGCTTTTTCAGTGAAGGCTTTCAAAGCGTCCGCTGGTTTTTCGTCACCATTTGATACAGATTGCAACATTGGGAACCAAAGTGTTCTCATTTCAGCAAATCCATCAATAGTGTTGTAGTATGGTGAGTAGTATTGAGTCCAGCCGCTGATTGTTTCCATGCGTTTGTCTTCATAAAGTTTTCCAAATGAAGTACGGACTGGGAAAGCACCTGTACGAACTACGTCTTTAGGTCCCCACTCTTTGTCATCTGCGATAAACTGGATGAATTTCTTAGATGCAGCGACTTTCTTGTCGTCTTTATTGTTGAATACTGCAAATCCGTTTACAAGGTATTCAAGAGCTGGTTTACCTTCGTCTGATGGGAATGGTACTTCTACTACTTCTACCTTACTTGCTTCTAACAGTTTAGCTTGGATACCATTTTGAGCTGGTGCCCAAAGGGTTGTGTAAGATGTTTGACCGTTGGCAAAGTTTTGGATATCTGCCCCACCGTCAAATTGTGAACCATTATTGAGCAAATTGTCTTTAATCCAGCCAGTTGCTTTTTCAAGACCTTTGACGAATTTAGGATCATCAGTTGTATATTTGCTAACTTTTTCATCTGTTACAGAACCGCTATAAAGGTTAGAGATAAAGGCACGTGTTCCTTGGTCTCCCCCTTGACCAGAACTGAACAATGAACCTGGTGTGTAGCCCTTGTCTTTGAGTGCTTTCAATACTTTTTCAAAATCATCAGTTGTCCAACCTTCTTTTACAAGGTTTGCCACTCCAGCATCTTCTAGCATTTTCTTGTTCATTGCCATGTAGAATGGGGCAGAACTAATTGGATACATGTAAGCCTTGTCTCCAGCTTTACTTGCTTGTATGATGTTTTCGTTATTGACATCTTTAACAAATTCATCTGTGAAAAGGTCGTTCAACTCAGCCAATTTACCATTTTTACCGTATTGGATGATACGTCCTGGTGCGTCAAAGAGTACGTCCGGAGCTGTTCCTGCTTCGATGGCTGTTGTGATTTTTTCAGGGCCTGACTTGAAGTCGATGGTTTCCAATTTCACTTTTACATCTGGATTTGCTTTTTCAAACGCTTCGATGATTGATTTTTCATAAGTTCCAACACCGTCACCAGCTTTTTCTTGGGTAAATACTGGGAATGCCCACCAAGTGATTTCTGTTTTGGCACCGTCACCACCTGATTTACCAGCATCTTTACTTCCGCCAGAATTGCCACAAGCAGCAAGACCAAGAACCGCAGCACCCGCAAGTACTGTACAAGCTAATTTTCTAAATTTCATTTGTATTCTCCTATTTTATAAGCGTATCCAACTTGGATAATGAGTTCTTTGCATTTATATACGTTTTCATTTTTTCCTACTCATCAATCACTCTCCTCTATTTTTTATTAAGTCAGTAAGTACTTAATCATCTACACCTAAAATTTCATTAATACTATTTTTATATAAGATTGCTTTTGCTCCATAGATTGCTTGAATGCCACCCTTCACTTCTAAGACATCAACTGCACCAATTTGTTTTAAAAGTGCTTTATCAACTTGATTAACTTCTTTTACAGCTACACGTAAACGTGTCACACAAGCATCTACATCTTCTATATTATTTGATCCACCCAAGGCTCTGATAATTTGTAGGCTATCCTGTTTTAAATGATCCGCAGTATTTGAAGTTGAATCTGCGGATTCAGAAATTTCTTTAGAATCTACTTCTTCTCCTCTTCCTGGCGTTAGAACGTTGAATTGAGTAATGAACCATCTAAAAATAATATAATACAAAACACTCCAAATAAGTCCAAATGGAATCTGAAGAACCCAATTCGTCTTAGCGTTCCCCTGCAAAATTCCAAATAAAGTGAAATCGATTACACCTCCTGAAAATGTGTTTCCTATTGAGATATTTAAGATGTCTGCAATAAAGAAGCTGACACCATCAAGGAATGCGTGAACAACATATAGAACCGGACTGACGAATAGAAACATAAATTCAATTGGTTCTGTAATACCGGTAATAAAAGATGTTAAAGCAACTCCAAAAAACAAACCCGCGTATTTTTTACGACGATTCTTAGGAACACTATGGTACATCGCTAAACAGGCAGCCGGTAAACCGAACATCATTGTTGAGAAACGACCTGCAAAAAACCTTGTTCCTTCTGTAAATAATCCAGAATGAGCCGGATCGGCTAATTGAGCAAAAAATATTTTTTGAGCCCCAACCACTGTCTGTCCTGCAACAGTTTCAACACCACCAAGTTCAGTATACCAAAACATAGGATAAATCATATGATGTAAGCCTACTGCTCCAGAAAGTCTCATTAAAAATCCATATAGAAAAGTTCCAATTGGACCTGCCTGAGAAATATATCCACCTGTAGAAACAAGAAGTTGTTGGAAAGGTGGCCAAATAACAAAGAAGACAAAGCCAATTAAGATAGAAGAGAACGATGTAACAATAGGAACGAAGCGTGAACCTCCAAAGAATCCTAAAGCGGAAGGTAATTGAATATTGCTATATCGGTTGTGCAAATATACGGCAACTATTCCGACAACTAATGCTCCAATAACTCCAGTATCAATTGCAGATCCTTCTGCCATAAAAAGTTTTACCAGAGCTTTGATCGTTGCAGTCATAACTAAGTAACCAGTTACTCCTGCTAACGCAGCGGTTCCTTTATCTCGTTTCGCTAAGCCAATACATAATCCCACACAGAGAAGTAGTGACAAGTTACTGAATACAACCTCTCCTGCAGAGCTCATTACTTGGAATATCGATTGAAAAATACTATTGTCTAGTATTGGATAAGTTGCTATCGTGGTTGGGTTTGAAAGTGCACCACCAATCCCCAAAAGTAGACCTGCTGCAGGAAGTATAGCTATAGGTAACATAAAAGCTTTTCCAACTTTTTGTAAAACTTTAAATATAAAACTCCCCCCTCACATCTTATTTAAGACCAGCAACGAAGCGTTCTGTAATCTCTTTTGGTCTAGTAATAGCGCCACCAACAACGATGCCTCGCACTCCGTATTCAAGGATTTGTTTGGCTTGTTCTGGTGTATGAATTTTTCCTTCTGCAATGACATCTACACCGGCATCACAGAGTTTTTTGATGAGTTCAAAATCTGGACCATCCACTTTTGGACTGTAGGATGTGTAGCCTGATAAGGTTGTTCCGACAAAGTCAATTCCTGCTTCGACCGCTGCCAATCCTTCTTCAAAAGTACTGGTATCCGCCATCAAGAGCTGGTTAGGATATTTCTCCTTGACCTGACGAATGAACTCTTGAATTTCCAAACCATCGTAGCGTTCACGCTTGGTACAATCCAGAGCAATCACCTCGATGTCCAGTTCTGCCAATTCATCAACTTCTTTCATAGTAGCCGTGATGAAGGGTTCTTGTGGCGGATAATCTCGTTTGATTATCCCAATAATCGGAAGTTTGGTGACTTCCTTAATTTCCTTGATATCGCGAACACTATTGGCTCGGATACCGACTGCTCCACCTTGCTCAGCCGCTTTGACCAGCAAGGGAATCACCCCTCCCGCTTCTGTATAAAGCGGTTCATGAGGAAGAGCCTGACAAGAAACGATGATTCCATCTTTGATTTGTTCAATCAAGGCTTCTTTACTAATCTGTGGCATCCTCTTTCCTCCCTTTCTTTTTTCTTTATTTCTATGAGATTATTATACCTTAAAATTAAAACGCTTTCAAGAGTTTGTAGTATAATAGATTTCAGTTTCAAAAACTAGCCAAGTCAAACAGCTCCTCTAAAAGTACTTTCAGAGGAGCAAGTCGACCTATAATAGGAGAATACCAAAATTTAGTTTACAATTTCTGACAATTTTACTTTGCGATCTTCAAACATAGACTGGGTACAAGCATCTGCAGTAGCAATTGCTTCTAGGGCAGCTTCACCTGTCAATAGTTTTGCAAATTCTTCTGATACTGGGGCTCCTTCCATAATCTCATGCAGATAGCGCATTTCTTTATCAATGACAGATGATAGCCATAATGGAGTACGTTTACCTGGTTTACCATAAGCAATTGCTCCATCCATCTCTGTACTATGATAGATACGAGTCCGATCATCATCTTCTTCTTGCGATTCGTGAATCAAGAAATAACTTTCTTGTCCATCTAGCTTAAGAGTTCCTTTACAGTTGAATAAGTCTAAGCGAATGGCACCTTTGCTTCCTTGGATTAAGACATAATGTTCACCCCAACGATAAGCTGAACCCCATTCTAACAAGGCAAAACGCTTATTAGAAAATTCCATATTGACAAAAATCATATCATCTTCATCACCGAAATGTTCACCTTCATGGGCCACATTTCCACCTGTCATGGTTACAGTTTCAGGCATGCCCCCCATAAGGAATTGAACGCAATCCAATTCATGGATGTGGTGATACAAGTGACCACCTGATTTTTCACGAATTTTTTTCCATGATACTGACGGTTGTTGTTCTTCCCAACCATTACGAGCTGTATGACAATATAGAACGTCTCCGATAACTCCTTGATTAATGAGTTCTTTTGCATGATGGACACCATTGAAGAAGTTCATAATATGTCCTGCCATAAAGGTCACATTGTTTTCTTTACATGCATCTACCATCTCGCGACAATCTTGATAAGAAAGCGCAATTGGTTTTTCACAGAAAACATTTTTACCATGTTGTGCGGCCTTGATAACTGGTTCTTTATGAAGATTATTTGGAGTTGCGACGATAACACAATCTACTTCATCGCTAGAAACCAACTCATCTAGGGAACTTGCTACTTTTGCTCCCAATTCTTCTGCAATTACTTCTGCATTATCTGGATCATAGAGAAGAGTAATCTCTGCTCCATCATTCTTTTGCATATAACGAGCCAATTCAGCTCCAAAATCCCCTGTTCCAACAACACCGTATTTAACCATGTTTTTTCTCCTTTATTATTGAATAAACTTTCTAATTTTAACTTATACTCTTCAAAAATCTCTTCAAACCGAGTCAACGTCGCCTTACTGTGCGTATGGTTACTGACTTCGTCAGCTTCATCTACAACCTCAAAAACGTGTTCTGAGCTGACTTCGTCAGTTTTATTTGCAACCTCAAAGCTGTACTTTGAGCAGCCTGCGGCTAGTTTGCTCTTTGATTTTCATTGAGTATTACTTCACAGATCCTTCTGATAATCCACTTGCAATCTTATTTTGGATGATAGAGAAGAAAATAATTGATGGAAGAACTACAATAACAGACGCTGCCATCATATCTCCCCAGTCTAGTATTTCTGAACCATTAAGTGAACGAAGGGCTACTGCTACTGTCATCTTTCCTGTATTGTTAATCAAAATCAAGGCATACAGGAATTCATTCCAAGCATTGATAAATGTATAAATAGCTGTTGCTACAATACCTGGTGCTACAATCGGTAGCACAACTTTATAAAACGTAACAAATTTATTTGCACCATCAATTCTAGCCGCTTCTTCAATTCCAATTGGAACTGTTTGGAAAAATCCAACTAAGAGCCAAACTGCATATGGAACACTAAAAGATAGATAAACCATCATCAAGCCAAATAAACTATTTGTTAACCCAACTTTAGCAATGGCAATTGAATAGGGAATTGCTAACAAAATTGGTGGGAAAATATAGGTAATGACGAGTAGTCTCGACATGATTGCTCCCAATTTAGGAAAGAATCGAACAATACCATAGGCTGCCATAGCAGAAATAATAATCGCAATAAGGGTTGTAGCTAAGGCAATGATTAAACTGTTTCGAATGTTATCAATAAAGTGCAAATCGTTGATAACATGTATAAAATAATCTAATGTAAACTGTTCAGGCCAAAATCGTGTTGGATACTGAGTCAATTCCCCTTTCCCCTTGACAGACGATATGATAATCCATACCAATGGGAAAATTGCAACAATAGTCGCACCAATCAAGAGTGCATGTGAGAGAATATCTAAATAAATACTGGATTTCTTCTTCATTATTTTCTACCCTCCTTTTCCCACTTACTGATGATAGCAAAGTAGATAAAGCAAATCGCCATCAAGAAGATAAAGAGCAATACTGTAACTGCTGAAGCACGACCCAACAATTTAGTTCCCCAACCCAGATTGTAAGCAAAAATTGGAAGCGTCGTTGTAGCATTGGCTGGTCCACCACCCGTAATAAGGTAGATAATGTCAAAGTTATTAAAGATCCATACAGTTCTCAAAACAACTAGAAGCCCTACAACTACTTTAATATGTGGAAAGACGATAAACTTGAACACCTGCCAACTTGAAGCACCATCTATCTTAGCAGCCTCAAATTGTTCTTCTGGTACTGTTTGCAAAGCTGAAAGCACATTAACCATAATCATCGGCGCTCCAAACCAAATGTTGATAAACACCAAACATAGGAATGCCCATGTACTATCTGTCAAAAATGCAGGTGTATGTTCCATTAAACCTAATTTTACGATTAGATTAGGTAAGTAGCCATAAACCCCGTTTAGAATCCACTGCCAAGAAAAGGCAATAACGATGGTAGGAAATGCCCAAGGAACAATCAATAAGGTCCTATATAATTTCTTAAAGTGGCGTACTCTGTGAAGAGCTAAAGCCAATACAAACCCTACTAAAACTTGACCAACTAATGAGAAAATGGTCCACTTAATTGAATTAAAGAACGCATTAAAGAAGTTGGGATCTGATAGCACAGCTTTATAGTTAGCTAAACCAACAAATTTATAATTGGGCATAATCAAATGCTTATTGGTAAAGCTATAAAAAATACTCGAGAAAAACGGATAAACAAAGAGTAATCCTACGATAATCATAGCTGGCAAAACAAATATCCAGCGAGTTAAATTACGTTCTTTAACCATTCTCCTTCTCCCTTCTTTTACAAGATTGGGCTAGGGCTTTTCAGAGCTCACTAGCCCACCTATTTTCTAGTCTTTTACACCTACTGAACAGCTTCAAATAAATCGTTTAATTGTTTTTCTGCTTCTTTTGCTGCTTTCATAGGATCTGTTCCATTTGTAATGATATCTTGGAACATTTGTTCAATAATGTGTTGGTTAGTCAACATACCAGCTTGTACACTTGGTCCATTTTCATAACCAATAGCAGTACCTTTTTTAACAGCTTCAGTAATTACTTCTTCAGCATGTTTAAATTTCTTACGAGTTTCATTTTCTTTATAGGCTGCAGAATCGCTAATCCCCTTAATAGTTGGCAACATACCTACTGGAGTTGAATCAAGGAATTTAATGTAGTCTTCTTCATTATAAAGTGCTTCTAAGAATGCTTTAGCAACTTCTGGATGTTTTGAATTTTTCCAAACAACCATTGGAATGTTTGAGGTTTCAATTCCTTGGTCTTTATCAGACTCTTTGATTTTTGGAATAGGATAAGCATCAATCGAATCAATCAATTGAGGACTGTTGGCATTAATTCCTCCGATATGGAAGCCAGAGTTAAAGTCAAATGCTGTTTTTCCTTGATAGAACAAGGTAGCTTGTTGAAGGACATTAAAGTTCAAAGAATCTTGAGGTGAGATTTCTTTATACAATTTAACCCAGTATTTAATACCATCTTGAGCAAGTTGGCTTGTCAAGTCTGCTTTAAGATCTTTTGTTAAGAGGCTTCCTCCACCACTACGTACGTAGAAGTTCAAGAAACGTGTTGCCATTAAGTCATTTGTTCCAAACGGAACAGACAAGCCATAAACTCCAGCTTCTTTCAATTTTTTAGAAGCTTCATAGAGTTGATCCCAAGTTTTCGGAACCTCAATATTATGTTCTTTTAACAAATCTGTTCTAACCCACATAACTTGTGCATGTGAATAAAGAGGAACAGAGTAGTAATCATCTCCGATTTTTGCTTCATTTAAGGCAGTTTCGTTAAATTTATCCTGTCCAATACGCTTGATAGAATCATTTAGCGGAACCAAAGCATCTGAGTTGACCATTTCCATTACTTGGTTAGGAAGAGCTGTACTGATATCTGGCACATTCCCATTTGCTAAACCTGTAGTCCATTTAGTATAGAAGTCATTCCAAGAAAATGTTTCAATCTTGATTTTCGTTTTCGGATGCTTTTGCATGAAAGCATCTGCTGATTTTTGAATACTTTCTAAACGGGGTCCTTGAGTAAAGGAGTGCCACATTGTAATCTCACCAGATAATTCTGTCGGTGGTTCAGTACTAGTTGTAGCTTCTTTTTTTCCTGAACAAGCTACCAAGGCAACGGCTGCTAGCGCAACTCCAGCTAGACATAAAAACTTTCTCATTTTTTTCATCGTTCTTCCCTTTCTACATTAAGAAATCGCAACTTTAAAGACAATTTTTTTCACAGGTTCATCATTTATACGAACCTTGGGTTGATGTAAATCTTCTGGAAAAGTGATGAGGCATTCGCCAGCTCTCAAATGAACCAACTGTTCCACTTTCCCTGTGTATAATTCAATATCCTTCTCTTCATCATACTCTTGGGTAACGCTTACATTTTTCGGCGACGTAACAGCCATGGCTTCTTCGTTTTCCAAAACTAAATGAATATCCAAATATTTTTGGTGAGTTTCAAAGAAGGCTCCTGCTTGACCGTCTGCTAGATAAGTAAAGCAATTCCCAAACAATCGATCACCATCGATAGCAATCGAACCTTCTGTTAAATTTTCTAGTCCTGTTTTTTCTAGAAAATCTATTAATGTTGCAAAATGTGGATTTACTCCCACATAAGTTCCTAAACGGCTAATTTTTGTAATAATCATCTCTTCTAACCTCCTTTCTCAATCTATTTTTCCTATCCAAGTTCCCCATTCTTCTGTCTAGCATTTTCTACTAGAAGGACATAAAAACACTACACTCTCTAGCCTATACTCTTTGAAAATCTCTTCAAACCGCAGTCGCTTCACCTTGAATTATATAGGTCAGTCTTATCTACAACCTCAAAGCGGTGTTTTGGGCAATCTGCTACTAGCTTGCTAGTTTCTTCTTTGATTTTCATTAAGTATCTCCTCAATCTTCACAAGGAGGTCTGATTTTTCTAGCGACAAACAGAATAAATAAGTTAGTTCAATGAGCTACCTTCCTTATAGATGAAATTGATATTCATGAAGGAAGTCGCCCTTTATTTTTTGCAAAAGATACTAGTATGAATCTATTTGGGGAATTGAATTTATAAGCTGCTCACTTATACTCTTCGAAAATCAAATTCAAACTCCGTCAACGTCGCCTTGCCGTACTCAAGTACAGCCTGCGGCTAGTTTCCTAGTTTGCTCTTTGATTTTCATTGAGTATTAGTTTTTCTAAAATAATTCTAATCTATTATTCTAGCACTAATAGACTCTTTGTCTAAATCTCCTTTCTACATCTCGTTTCACCAAGAACTTTTTAAGAGAGAAATACTCTAAATTAGTTTTGTTACCGTTTTCAATTAGAGTATACTTTTTTTTTAGTATTTCAAGTCTTTTTCTAATTTGGAATTTAGTTTCAAATCTTTTTAAGTATATAAACTACATTAAAAGTACTTTCAAAAATAATCAAATTCTTACAACACTTGTTTCGAGTGGACAAGATAAAAAACAAGAAAGTCAATTTTAGGAGAAAACAAGGTTAATAGTCACATGATATAATGCAATGATGTAAAAATCGAACAAATTGATTGGAAAATTCAAACCAATTTCTAACAATGATTTAAGAATTGTTGTGTCCTAATATAGATTCAATGCACTATAAAACGCATAATATCAAGTTTTTTTAATTACCTGATACTATGCGTGTTTGTGATTTTTAAGATTTTATGCCTAGAGTCTCTATATGAGGACTTAAAAAAACTGACTCGTAGATGATTTCCTAAAGTCAATCCTCTTACCTAAAAAAACGACTTCTAAAAAAGTTGCCTTCATCGAGAGGTGAAGCAATGATTGTCCTAAAAAATAGTTGGATCGCAAATCTCTCTGAAAATTTCTTCTCTCTGCCTAACTTGAATTTGAGATTCAACATTCTTATTTATGATGGTCTTTCAATAATACTTCAAACTCAGCAACAGTCATACCCAACTGTTGACTGGCAACCTCGGAAGTCAGGAGACCTTGGCGGACTAAATTTAGTAGCATAGACAAACTTCCTTCAACTTTCCCACGTTCAAGTCCTTGTTCAATACCTTTTTCGATGCCTTGTTCAATCCCCTCTGCGCGACCACGTTCAAGACCTCTCTCCAACCCTTTTTCCTCAGCTTGTTCCAAGGCATAGTCATGAGCCAATAATGCTTGTTCTTCACGCCTGCGTTGTTCACTAAACATTCTCCTGTCCTCCTCGGACCAGCTCTTGTAGTCCAGCAGTTGATCTGCTTGGCTGATGGCTCGCTCGGGCTGCTGGGTAAAGGGTTTATTCCCGAAAAACTCTAACCATGGTTTACGAACCTTGTCTTTGCTGGTTTCTCTGTATTTTCTTAATTCCAAGAACGCCATCTTGACTAGATGGTTTTCCTGTCCATTGTTTGTAATTGTTAAAACCTCACCTGTCGAATCCTCTCGCATGCTAAAACTATGAAAAGCCAAGTCATCTGAGAACTAGTTACTATCCACAATTGCGATAGCGTATACTGGTGAGATGTGTTTATAACTCTGATGAGTATCACCTTCTCGTTGACGAATTTTTTCAAGATTTTGATTGACCTGACTGCACAAGTAAGCCCATAAACGATTGATGAAAAAATTCTGATGATGAACCTGAATTTCGATGATAACTTGCGTACCATTATCCAACTCCGCCAAAACATCTATACTGGTATAGAAATCTTGCGCCGAATAGGGCATGGAAGTCAAGACATGAATATTGCTTCCCTCCAAAATGGTCACATTTTTTGCTGGTAAATCCAGCATATCGCGGATAAATTGACAAGTGATTTCTGGGTTGCTAAAGATTTTCTTAGCAACCAAATCATTGGTCGGGCTAATGCCCGGATGTCTTAGAATCATATTTCCTCTCCTTTCATTATAGCACATTTTTAAATCTAGGTTTACTAGATTTACTGCTACTATCTATTTATTCGGAAAAGAAAGACAAAAGAAGCGAGAAAGTTAAAAATTATTAATCCTAATCACTTGTAAAGAGATAAATCTTGCTCATATTATTTATTAAAGACTCTATTTTACAAAAAAGATTACAAAATCAGCCGTTTTAGAGAACTCTTACCACTTCCTAGACTATTAATTCTAATGTTTTTTATACTACTCGCTTGCTCGTCAATAGGTCATAAAGCAAAATCAGTTGATCCATTCCCCGTACTCGTTCACTCTATAGCCGTCTGGTGTTAGCGAATTGAAAAGTAGTTTCCCAAAAGCATCGATATAGTACCACTTTCCTTTATAATAAATCCATGTATTGGATTCCATGGAACCAGATGATCCTAAGTAGTACCACGCGCCACTTGAATCTTGGAACCAGCCTACCTCCATCATGCCATTATCCTTGAGATAATACCAATTACCGTCTGTATCCTGTATCCAACCGGTTTGCATGATTCCATTCGCATCAAAATAATACCATGCATCATTTTCTTTCATCCAGCCTGTCCGTTCTTTCCCATCGGAATTTCTAAAATACCACTGATTATTTATCTTATGCCATCCTCTTTGTTGATTATATGTAATAACAGAATGTTCAACAGTAGAAAGTGACATGTTATCCGCTTCAACGCCAAAAACAGCTGTTAACGATGACGAACCTGTCCCGTTCGTTGTGAATTGAGCAGTGGTTTCTGGGCTAGATAATCTTTCCTGTTTTGATGGAGTCTTTATTTTTCTCTCATCTCGGTGCCCTTCTACTGTCAATTTTTCTCCACCTGTAACTTTAGCCACAAAGTCTGGAACTTCCACTCTTTCAGGGACTAGTTCTTTTGAAGATACTATAGACTTCCCAAGGTCGCCTGGTATTTTTTCTCCCGATACTAAAACCTCTGATTCTGAAAATTCCTCACTAGACGCAGGCAGTTCTTCTCTGATCGGCGCATCTTTTGGAACTAGAAACTCTACTTTATCTGGAGATACCACTTCCTCTTTGAGATTACTTGAGTTTTCTTCCGTCGATGACACCACTTCCTTCACACCCTTAAGAACCACACGTTCTCTCATAGGTGTAACCTCGACTGTACGAGAATTTTCAACAATCTTTCCATCAGCTAAGACCTTATAAGTCACCTTAGTAACTTCTTTACCTACATACCCCTCCGAAACAACCTCCGTTTTCCCTTTCTCTAACTCTTCAGAGTCCTCAAAACGCTCTGTAATCGGAAGTTCTTTTATGACACTGTTGGGTTTAATACCTAAAGTAATCACCTTTGATTGAGGAGCTATTTTCTTCTCAGAAACTTGAGAAGATACCGCTCCTGTATACTTATCTACTTGATAAGTAGTAGTTCGAGTAACCACCCCTCCTTTACCCTCTACAACTGAACGGAAACCAAGCTCTTTTGTTTCATCTCCTTGGTAAAGAGTATCAAAAGCAATCGATTCTTTTTCTACTTTCGGCTTAGTACCTTTATACACTACTCGGTAAATAAGTGGAACACCTTTTTTTTCACCCTTAGTATCCTCTGTACGCTCTTTTCCAACCTCAAGGGTACTATCACCTTCGTAAGTGGTAATAACCTCTGTTTTCGGCTCCTTTTGCGGTTTGAGAGGAGGTTCTACTTTATCTTTATCAGACTCTATTTTAGGTGTACTTGGTTTTTCGTCTTTTGGAGTTGAAGGAAGTTTATCCTTATCCTTCTCATCCACCAAAACTTCATCTTTTACATAGACAGGCTCTTTTGGTTTACCTTCAATATAAGAACGAACCCAATCCAGTTGCTCTTTTGATAAAACCAAACCACCACTGCGGCTTCCTACAACACCATTTTGGTGAACTCCAATTAAAGTACCTTTGTCATTATAAAGACCACCACCAGACGCTCCGGGTTTTGTGCCTTCATAGCTGATACCCTCAACACCTGAACCGAAATCAGTAGTATCTACAACTTCACTATCCAAGACTGGAGATAAACGACCATCCGGGAAACCATAAACCGAAACTTTTTCACCCTTAGCGATAGAAGTTGACTCAAAAACCACCTCTACAGGAGATACCGCTTTGAAATCTTCTTTTAGTCGAACCAAGGCTAAGTCATTTTTAAATCCAAATACGGAATCTTTTTTATTCCAATAAACAATATCATCATCTGAAAAATGCACAGACAACCCATTCGGTAAGGTTGCTTTATACACTGTATTGGTGCGACCAGATTTCGTAACGACCTCAGAACCTTTAACTGTTAAAAAATTATGAGCGACTGTTAACACCAAATTGGGTGCAATTAAAGTACCTGACCCCGACCCATCTGGCGTTTGAATGTGCGTTGTAGCATAGAAATTTTCTGAGCCATTCGGAGCTTGTAACACCTCTTTACTAGGCATAGGTAAGTTGGATTTGCCACTCAAGTCAACCTTACCAACCTCCGTTCTTGCGAAATCAGAAGACGAAGTAGATGAAGGATTTACTGAGTCAACAACAGCTTTTATAATGGTATTACCTAAAGCTAACTTACTGACATAGTCATCAGACCAAGTAGTATCACTTGCTAGTTTGTTAATTGGCACTTCGTTATAGGATACCACTTTAGCTGTTGGGGAAGTTGCTATTAACTGTTTGAAGTCTGGATTTTGTCTTAAATGAAAATTCAAGCCACTTCCAACAGGACCTTCCTGAACAACCTTATCTGAAATCAAACGAGTTCCTTTAGTATCTTCCACTCGAAGTAGAACACGACCTTTTTCTTCACCTTTTACTAAAGTAGCTCGACCTTTTTCATCAAAACTATACAAAGCACCGTCAATCTCAGACTCTACATCTTTTAAAGCTATATGATTTTCATCATAGTAGTAACGGTTTGCACCATCTATATACCAACCCTTTATACCATATTTATCAATCATAGAACGAATCCAAGCTCTGTGATTTTCCGTAAAAATCGTACCACCCCCAATACGCTCACTCTCAGGAGCGTTTGAAGTATTTGTTCCGTGCTGGTGGATACCGACTACATCTCCCTTATCATTAAACAAAGGAGCACCTGAAAAACCTCCCAAAGCTGAGGAATGATAAGTGACTGCACCGCTCTCTTTATTGACACTGCTTACAGTTGTTGAGACTGAATAAGCCTTACCATCTTTCAACCTCTTCTTGTTTTCCTCACTTAAATTCGGAGTCGAAAAATCATTGGGATAACCTACCATAGTGATTTTATCACCAGTAGAAACCTCTTTATGGCTCAACTCTCTTGGAGAGTCCTCACCACCCGTCATAGCTTCTACAGGCTTTTTAGTTACCACTACTGCTAAGTCGTTGCTATAGTCTTTACCAAAGTCTTTGCCGTTATATAAGTGAATAGAGTCTTTTTCAAGAGCTTCTGATACACCAGAAGTAGGTACTTTATTGTTCTTTTCCGTCTCTGAGTTCATCACAACATAACTACGAGCAGACTCCCCACCACGCAAGACCGCGGACTTGTTTTCTTGGTTTTTATCATAGTAATTATGAGCTACGGTTACCATGACATTCGGCGCTACAAAGACACCACTGCCAGACGCGGTTTGTTTTCCACTCGTACCACTATCATAAGTGGTATAAGTCATAGCAACACCCTCAGCGGACTTCTCATGAACGCTCACATCTTTTATATCATCGCCACCTTGAATGACGTCAGCATACACTGTTCTTCCTCCAACAACTGGTAAATCAGGAATCGACAATCCAATCATACTCACCAATGCCAGACATCCCACCAATCCATAAGCTTTTGACTTACGAAATTTTCCTAAACCCTTTAAATATAAAAACATCTTTTTCCTCACTTTAGTTTCTAATACTTATTTATCCAGATATAATAGCTTACAATCTTTTAAAATCTTCAAATAAGTTATGATTGTTCCATACTCTTCAAACCATGTCAGCCTTGTCGTGCCGTATGTATATGTTACNNAAAACGGTGTTTTGAGCAGGCTACGGCTAGCTTCCTAATTTGCTCTTTGATTTTTTGAGTATAAGGACATGTTGGATTCTATGTGCTGTATTGTCAACAATACACTCTTCTTCCTGTATATCTACCAACATGATTTACAGAATTTTATTTTACTATAATTTTACCTATATTCCAAGACAGAAATAAAATAATCAAGAACAAAAACGCATATAACCAATAACTAGCTATATGCATTTTAACACTTAAAGCGAACTGTTAAGTTGCGACTAGTGGTATCCAGTCCTAAGTAAGTCGGAAATATACAGTTTATTTACGACTAGCAAGGCATTTACCCGGCAATAAGAGCTCATCTAAATTGACTTTTTCTTAAAGTAGAAATTTCTACGAAAACTATCTAAATAAACTTTTAATCTCTATGACGGACAAAACATGTCTCAGTTATTCATCAACATCCAAGGTTCTAGTAGTTGACCCACTCCCCATTGGAGTTAACTTTATAACCATCTACTATAGTATTAACCGCTAATCTTCCGCTTTCATTGACATAGTACCATTTGTCTCCAACTTGGAACCATTGATTTACCTTCATTGCACCAGATGATTCCTGATAGTACCAATGGTCTCCATCTTTTATCCAACCAGTTGCCATTGAACCGTTAGCATTGAGATAGTACCACACACCACTGGATTCAACCCAGCCAGTAGACATTGCTCCGCTCTCACTCAAATAATACCATTGGTTACCATCTCTGACCCAACCAGTTGCCATTGAGCCGTTAGCATTGAGATAGTACCACACACCACTGGATTCAACCCAGCCAGTAGACATTGCTCCACTCTCACTCAAATAATACCATTGATTACCATCTCTGACCCAACCAGTTGCCATCGCACCAGTAGAACTCAAGTAGTACCATTTATCCGCTTCCTGATGCCAGCCTTTCACCACTTCACCAGCAGATGTATAAAAATACCACGCACCATTTTCTTGCTTCCAACCAGTCGTTATTGGAACTTTAGTCTCAGTTTTAATAACATCTCCTACATAAGATTGGAGGTAACAAGGAGCAAAAGAAGTAAGAGGAGAGTTTGCTACCATTCTATCTGAAGACCCCAAAGATAATTTATCCTTCTCTGACTTCCTTTCTGTCATCTCCTCAGATACATTTTCTCTTACTGTATTCATGGTCTCGACAGGATTTTCTTTCGCATCTTCAGGAATTCTACTGCCAGCTAGTGTAACTGGTAAATCATGCATACTGTCAATTCTACCGGCCAGTAGACCTGTAATTTCTTGACCTGCATCTTCTTTATTAAAGGTGAAAAGTAGAGTTTTTTGATCTGCTTGGGTCAAGAAGGTAGCTTTGTGTCCATTCGCTAAAGTCAAAGTCGGAATAGAATTTACTAGTACCTCAGAATCAAATTGCATAGCTAAGATACCTTGTTCTGCATCCTCTTCTTCTGTTTCCAATTTACGAACGTCCCTGATAGTTACACTCGTTGGATATACCGGATCTTTTGTTAAAAAGTCCCAATTAAATTTTCTAAATGATAGGGTATAGTCATTTTGTCCTTTTTCAGTGTGTTCATACAAGATACCATACTCCCCATTTCCTAATTCTTGGAGCGAATTATAGGCAAACTCTCCTTTTTGAATTGGTCTATGATGTAACCAAGTCAAGTCTCCGTTGTCCTCTACACGAGCCAAATGAGCCATTCCATTCGTCCGTTTAGGTCCTCCTGAATTGGTTAAAATGATGTATTCTTTTCCTTCGTGCATGGTGTGAATAGCAGCCATTTGGACATAAACATCTTTAACCTGATTGTATCTCTTGATTTCCTTGTCCCAAGTTTGCCCACCATCTTTACTTGTGGCAACCTGTAAATCACCCGTTAATCCTCTCATAAAGAGTTTCACATCACCATTATTTAACTGTACAGCAACTGACTCTGTATTTTGGGCAGGACTATTATTCATAGTTGAGGAATGAATTTTCCTTCCGCCTACTGTCCTATCATCATTGACAGCAGCTCCAGCCTGCCATGTTTCTCCATGATCATCTGAATAAATCAAACGAGAAGACTGGGATCCGCTTAGATGGGAGATAGCATTGGTGGTATAAGTAGGAACTAAGATACGACCCTTGTGCTCTCCTGTTCTAAGCACAATTCCTGTACCTGGACCTGTTCCTAAAAATTTCATCCAATCTTGGCGAATTGATGGTGTAATATCTCTTGGTTGCGACCATGTTTTCCCATCATCATCACTATAAGAAAGCCACAAATAGCTCGTATAGGCTACACGAAATGGATTTTTAGCAGATGGAGCAAAGTAGATATTCCCAAGAAGCTCTTCTCCTTTATAGAGGTCACCCTTATCTCTGTAGGCTTCTTCTTTTGGATCCACTACAACGCGATAATCTGTTTTTTGATTATTTGCATCATATACTTCTCCGTTTTCTCGGACAGTATATGCTTGATTTTCCCCTTGTTTATATAGTAATTGATAGTGCTTATCTCCAACTTGTTGATAAGCTTTTTGAGGTTTGTTTGGCATTCCAAAGACAGCTCGACCTTCTGGAAACATATCGTAGATTGAAAAAATTCTCTTTGTGGTAGGATCTTGAACCAAGACCATATCGATATTAAGTGGAGATGGTGCCTGCGGATCTTTTGCTTCTGGATTGTCTCGCAAGTTGGTCAAGGTTAAGGTTGGCTGCCAAGTAGTTCCCCCATCCTCACTTCTCCTAACGACCATAGCAATATCTCCCCAATCAGAATGGTGGAGACGACGCTGATCTGCCCCTGCCAGTAATGTTCCTTTATCCGTACGTAGCAAAGCTGGAATCCGATAACTCTTAATTCCTTCACTATTTGACTTACCATTGACACCGCTCATAAACAACTCTTGCTTCTCTGTCAAGACTGCCCCTTCAGGAAGTGACGGCTCAATATCTGTCACATCAAATAACTGGCTACGTTTTTTGACTTCCTCTGGAGTTAGAGCACGATTGTATACAGTCAGATTACGAATAGAGAGATTTGAGCCCCACTTCAGTTCTCCTGCTCTATTAGTTGCACCTAACTGAAGTTTATCCACATCTGGCATGTCTGCCAGGAATTTCCCTGACTTTTTATTCGTACGAGATAATACACCATTCACATAAAGACGAACCTGACCATTTGGACTATCCTTTCTTGGTCTTTCAACAGTAAAAGTAACCGAATTATACTTGCCTGGTCTAATCTTCAAAGGCGCATCTGTATAACTTCCATAAAATTGGCTACCATCAGCTCCACGTCCCTCTATCAAAGCTGTCCCATTATTGATTGCCATTGTAAAGTACTCATTTACTTTAGTTGTACTGGAAGCAGAAAAGAGATTGTAAAAACTAGGACCATCAGCAGCCGGTTTGAACTCCACATGAACAGTTGCATTTTGGAGTCCCTTTACTTTCTCTAATTCATCAGACAAGTCTACTCTTTTTCCATTTGAATCATTCGTCTCTAAGTCATCTTTTTCTATCACTGTTTCGACATTTTCCAAATCTCGTGCATAGTAATCTCTTGGAATTTTTTCTTCTTGCTTATCTTCCCTTTCTTGTTCTTGCTCATTGCCAGAAAGTTCAGTCTCTGAAACAGACTCTACATGCTCTGCAGGAAGAGTTATATTTTCTCCTTCCTCAGAAGGCTGGCTCTTTTCTGTATCAGTTAGGGTTGAGCTCCCCCCCCCCCGAAAGTTGAGTTTCATTTGCCAGAGGTTGCTCACTCGCCCCTTCTTGAGCTAAAACAGGAGACGTTCCAAACACCACTGCTCCCACAATCATAGAAACCGCTCCTACCGATAGTTTCCTAATGCTATAACGACACTTACGTTCTTGAACATTCCGATTCATACTGTTCCTCTCTATATCTATATCCCGATTTCTGAAATAAGACATTTACTCCAGAAAATGCACTTAGTTTGTCTTTTCTTAACTTTCTTTTACTACAGTTCATTTAAATGACAAAAATGAACTAAACAAACTATCTCAAATTGGTGCCAAATTTCCCCTCTCCTTTCTCCGATCAGACTCCTACCAATCTAGTTTATCTACCAGGACACCGCTGCAATTAAACTAAAATATCTCTTTATAAGCAAATGATGGACATCAGCTTATGCTATTTACACCATACTTCCTGCTCAATCCTTATCGAACACTTTTTCAAATAGCTTTTCATAAGCATAAATACTTGTAGAAATAATGGGAAATATAATCAAGCTCACAATCAGAATCTTATCCAGCTTAAAGGGGACAATCCCAAATAAGTGAAGAAATAAATCAATCAGAAAACTGTCGAAAAAAACTGTCAAAAGTAGTTCAATTTGTCTTTTTCTCTGCTTTTTTGTCTTGAATGCCTTAAATATCATATTATTCCCCTTTTCTAAGCTTCAATCCCTTCTCTCTATCTGTCATTTCGCATAGCTGCTACTATTTTTACAGCAATCTATCTTTAAATATACATAAAGATAAGATTCTATCACTTTTTATAAGTGTTAGCAAATTTATTATATCTCATTTCTAAAACGCTTTCAATACAGTGTAGTATAATAGATTTTAGTTTCAAGAAACTCTTTTGTATAATAATATCCTTGAAAGTAGTTTCAGATGAACATTTATAGTCCATAAAAAGAAAACAGAGACTCATCTGTTTTTTACACTCAATGAAAATCAAAGAGCAAACTAAGAAGCTAGCCGCATGATGCTCAAAACACCGTTTTG
>NZ_VMLO01000039.1:0-14376 GCF_013276735.1 Streptococcus sp. 1559 | reverse complement strand
ATTCGCTAATTGTTTTTTAAGGCGATTGATTTTTACTTCCGTCGCATCAATCATTACCGTATCCTCAGAACTGAGAGGAGTTCTTGAAATCGTAAAACCACTTTGAACAAGAGTTACTTCAACCCATTGATTCCGATGGGTTAAGTTGCTTTCGTGGATACCAAAATCAGCCGCAATTTGTTCATAAGTGCGGTATTCTCGCACATATTGAAGAGTGGCCATCAGAAGGTCTTCTAGGCTTAATTTAGGTTTTTATCCATCTTTTGCGTGTTTAATTTTTAATACGGCTAACATCTCTTCAAAAGTCGTGCGCTGAACAGCAACAAGGAGCTTAAATCGTGTATCAGTTAGTTGTTTACTTGCTTCATAATTTTATTGTATCATATTTTTGTTTCACAGGAAGTCTAATCTAATGGAATAGGAGGCAGTAAGATGGAAACTATCATAGCTTGTACTCATAAACTACTCAAAACGATATATGAAGTCTTATATCTCCATAAAAATACATAATTTCACAGTGTTTTTTTAATGCTGACGATATTACAGGAATAAATGAAATTGCAAAATAAATGATAACTGAAATAAAGTATACTGGCAAAATTCCAATTAAGTCTGCTAGATAACTAAATGAAACTAGCGCTACAGCATACATTAGTTGCATTAAAACACTTCTGGCAGCAAAAGCTCTTGCCAATATACTAGGATCAACTTTTTCTTGAATAATTGATTCTTGAATTATATTTCTAATTTGTGCAGGGGGGCCGACTAGAAAAGAAATAATAATTGTTATGATAGGGCTTCTATTAACAGTGTAAAATAGTGTGAGTAGTGTAACAAGAAGTGATGATATAAACAAAAATTTTCCTGGAAAATGTTGAAGTTTATGAGAGTATTTTGTTATTACCCCTCCTCCAACTATAATCCCTAAGAAGTATGCTGAACCCTGGTATCCCCACCAAGTTTCACTTGTTAAAAGGATAGTGGTTGTAAATGCTAGGAGGTATGAAGATGTCCAAATCACATTTGCAAAATTTTCAATAATATCCATAATAGTTATATCCCTGATGACAGGATTATCCCTTATAGGTATGAGACCTTCAAAAATTTGATATACATATGAACTTTTGGAAGAGTTTGGTTTATGTTGATTCTTTTCAACGTGAATATAAAAACTTAGAACTGAGGAGAGCAAGAAACACAAAGATATACAATATAATGAATATTGCAAACCTAGTAACGTAGACAATGGAATTGCAAGTGCCCAGCCTGCTGTTTGAACGGATTGACGAATGCTTAGGGTGAGACCGTTTGCTTTTACTATCGCATCATTATCAACTATACTAGGAACAATAGCTAGACGTGCAGGAGTATAAAAACTATTGGTGATGCTTATTAAAAAGACTGTGGAATAGGTTATTATAATACTATCATTAAATGAACTGATAATGGTATAAGACAGAGTAACTAGCCCACCAATCAGATTAGTAAACGACAATACATTTTTATGTGAAATTTTGTCTAAAAAAATAGGTCCAATCAAACCTCCTATAACTGCTGAAATAGTTCCTATTATCAAAACAAATGTTGATTCACTGATAGAATTACTTTGTGAATAAACCTTTGAGATGATTGTTACACTGAAAAAAATATTTGCAATCAAGTTAAAAATTTGATTGCAAAGTAAGTATTTAAAATTATTATTGCTTATCTTAACTCATTCCTTTTGCAAATAAATATTGATTAGTATAGCAAAAAAATATATTTTACGCAATTACTATGCTCTCGTGTTGATATACCATACATATGAAAGCTTCTACCTTTCCTTTTGTATATCTATCTAATTTTAGCCATATTGCTTGAGAATTCCATAACCTTTCTTGCAAAATCATAGTTTTAGGTGGTGACTAAAATAGATAGAAATATAATATTGCTTACGGTAGGAATTATGGTATCTCTTGGGAACAGTGATCTCTCTAAACATGTAAAGTCTGATTTTATTAATTAAGGAGGTACATTTATCGTATGGTTTTATAATCACTCTATGAGGGACAGGGGAATCACTTGCTGATTCCTCCTAATTTCTAGCTGGACGGTATTGATCGGACTCTTTATAAGCTCTAAGGTTGCATGGGAAGAGCTCCTCCAACTTAAATCAGCGTAATGGGATAATACAGAATGGTCCATTTTTCTAATAAGTATAGTTGAGTCGGATGAAGATATGCTATATTGACTTTCATTTCTTTCTCCTCAAGGGAATTCGATACTCACTTCTGTTTGCCTTTAAATCGCCATTGGAAGCGGAGCTTGTCATAAAAGGGAAACTCGATAAACAAGACTCCCAAACCCAGACAGAGACTGGCAAGAACGTCTGATGGGTAATGAACTCCCACCCAAAAAGAGACAGTAGTTCATACTACTATTACTCTATTTTCATTGCTTTCACAATTGCTAAGGCAGTCAATACAAAAATAAAAAGTGGAAGCACTGTGATTTTTAGGTTTGTAGCACTCGCTAAGGCAACGATGAGCATGCTAAGAATTCCTGGTACAACAACATTGAATACTCCAAGCACTGACTGGATGGTTCCCATGACTTCTTCTGGAACCATCGAGAATACAAGGTTGAAAATCCGAGGCCCCATCATTCCTACTGCAACTGCGCATAAGAAGACAACTACCAATAAAAGGAGGAAATGATTGATCAACCAAGAAAAGAGAATACAGAGATGCATAATTTCTTCAAAGTAGACAATCATTTTTATGGGAATATTTTTTAGGATACCTCCACTCAAAAAACTTCCCACAATCGTTCCTGAAAAAATAACCACTGACAATGCTGCAATGGATTTCCCAGTGTCAAAGAAGATAAATGGATGATGAATCAACATCAAAGTCGTTAAAGGGGTAATAATGCTTAAAATCACTTGGTTCATAGCTGCAATGAATATTAATTTGATGATGGTTGGAAAACTTGACAATATCTTCATAGAATAGAGGAAATGCTCTCCAAAAGATTTTGCGGTTAATCTTTTACTAACCTCCATCTGTCCCTCAATATCTCTCAAAGAAGTACGAATAAACACCACACCCAACAGTGCAAAAAGAAAGGTCAAAGCATTCAAACCCACAAACATCTGAAGACTGATGACCCCAATCAAAACTCCACCTGTAAGGTTGCTAAGAATATTAACTACACCAGCAGTTGCCTGTCTAAACCCCATAGCATCTGTCATATCATCTCCTATAATCCTCACATACAAAGGAGAAATCATAGCACCTGCAAAATAACTCATGGTATCTGATAAAAGATTGATGCCACAAATAAGAAAAACCATCCCCATAGAAAAGTTCTTATCCGTTACAAACAGTGTCAATAGAGTATAAAGCAGAAACTTACTTGCCAATATAGCAATATATTTTGCAACACGATTTTTTTGAAAATCGGCAATAACGCCTGTGAACAACTGAGAAATCTGCGGCAAAGTCTCCGAAACTGTTATACAAAGAACAGCTAATGAAGCAAATTTATATCCCGATACATAAGAAATAAATGAAATATAAAACAGCGTATCACCAAATGACGAAACCCATTGATTAATTAGCAACATCCGGTAATTTTTATTGGTCAGAAAAGTATTCATTGGATTGCCTCCTTCTTCAGCTCAAAAGGAAATTGAAATCCTAACAACGCCCAATATATCCCCAAAGCTCCAATACCAAAATCAAAAACTATTGATGATATTCTAATACATCAATTTTGGTTTGTCAATAATTTTTATGGTGTTTTTTTATTTTTTTTGAAATATGAATTTAAGTTATCTAAAAATACAAATCTTTTTCTTAATCTTCACTTTCCAATAATTTCATTTCCTTCTCAATTTCTAGCATCATTCTCTGGTTCTCTTCGTGCTTGTAAAGCTGATAAGATACTTGATAAAAACCTAGTATCCTATCCCTTTCAGCAAAGCTCTCGCTTATATTTCCCAATAAACAATACAAATCTGCTAATCGATAACTACTATTATATCTTTTACAAATAGCTATCGTTTCTGTAATTTCTGCTATAGCTTCAGATGTTCGTTCATTCAACCACAAATATCTACAATAGTTATATCGGAATTTAATCATCAATTCTAACTGTTCCAAATGATGAACAGATAGTGACTGGAGGTTCTCTTTTAAAAGTTGATAGAGTTCCTGATATGTGTCTTCCTGCCCCATATCAAAATAAAAATTAGCCAAGGTATTTCCCAGTTGTAGATAGTAAAAATCAGATTTTTTCAGAGATAACAGTATTTTTTCCAGTTTCGCAACTGCCCCTGTTTGATGATTTAAATAACAGAATTGAACTAATGTATCAATCCAGTCCAAATAAATCTGGTCTTTAGCAGATAGACGAGTACGTTTAGATTTTTCCAGTTCATAGATGTAATGGAGAGATTCATATTCCCTCTCATCCAAAAATTTCTTAGATAATTCTTTAAACTTATCAATATTTTCTAAACTAGAAACCTCAGTATCTTCAAAGAAATAATCCATGCTCACCTTCAATCGCTTAGATAGTTGAAAGAGTAATTCTGACCCAGGTGAATATTTACCTTGCTCCATACGGCTAATCTGCCCTTGCTCACAAATCCCCTCAGCTAATTCTTTTTGAGATAATTTTAATTCCTTTCTTTTATTTTTTAATCGTGTCGCTAATAGCATACCCACACTTTCTTCCTCCTTGCTTTATTTATTAAAATATATCAAACACCAAAACATGTTTCAAGTATATATTTCATATGGTTCTATTTGTATTTGTACAATTTTTTATCTTTTCCATCACTTCTGCTTGCCTTTAAATCGCCATTGGAAGCGGATCTTGTCATAGAAGGGAAATTCGATAAACAGGACTCCCAAACCCAGACAGAGACTGGCAAGAACGTCTGATGGATAATGAACTCCCAGATATACCCTTGATACCAGCACACTAACTAGGTAGAGGCCAAGGACGATTTGTACAATTTTTCTCCAGACTGGATTTTTAATTCGTTGACTGAGAATGACAATCAGAGTACCTACCATCAAAGTTACAGCCAGAGAATGCCCACTTGGGAAGGAAAATCCCTTCTCCTCCACAAGATGTAAGATAGCTGGTCGTGGGCGCTGGTAGATATTTTTAAAGGTCACGATTAAAAGACCCGCTAAAGCCAAATTCCCCAGCATGAAGAAACTTTCTATCTTCCATCGCTTACGATAAAAGACAAAAGCTGTAATAACAACCCAAGTGATAATCACTGGGATATCAATCAAGCGTGTGATGGCTTTGAAAAGAATAGTCAAGTAATCTGGCAAATCTCCTCGAACTACCGTTTGAATCAATTGGTCAAAACCGACCAGCGTTTCAGGGTAAAATTTGACCATGTAGCCAAGAATAACGAAAAGTAAAAGGGCAAAACTGCCCTTCATTAAAAATGTTTGTTTATCTTTCATAGTGTTTTAAGGTTGGTTTCAAAAGGACGTACAACAACCAGAATGAAACGGAAAAGATTACACCCTCAATCAAGTTAAAAGGTAATACCATGGTCATTAGGTAGTTGGAAAGTCCCAAAATTTTTCCAATATCAAAGTTAGCAAACTTAGCGTACAAAGGAACAGCATAAACATAGTTGAGAACCAACATGGCAAAGGTTAAACCAATAGTTCCAGCTAGAGAGCCTAGTAGGAAACGAAGGGTTGTCCGTTCCTTTTTCCAAATCAAAGCAAATACGATGACAAAAACTCCCAAAGCTACGATATTCATCGGCAAACCAATGTAAGTATTCACTCCTTGGCTGTTAAGAAGCAATTTCAAGAGTGAGCGAAGCAAGAGCACTCCTAGAGCAGCAGGCAAATCCATGACCACCAGACCCACAAGGACTGGCAAGATACTAAATTCGATCTTGAGGAAGGATGCCGCTGGCAAGAGCGGAAAGTCAAAGTACATCAGCACAAATGAGATGGCTGATAAGATCGCAATGGTCGAAAGTCGACGTGTGTTTGTCATAACAGGTTCCTCCAATTTTCTATAAAATCAGAAGAAGTTAGAAAGGATTCCTCTATCTATTCTCACTTTTTATATCCCAAAAGTTCCCTCTCACTCTATTAAGGAAATTCAAGCAAGCGGTTACAGTTTAGCTATAAATCTATCAGAACAGACAAAGCTATTCTTTCGTCTTCTCCCATCCAGACTATACTGTCGGTTGTGGAATCTCACCACATCAGCTTGCGCTCGCGGACTTATTTGGCTAAGATATTTTAGATTTATCTAGGCGTCGCAGTCGAAGATAATACTTAAAGTATATCGAGACAAGACAACGACGAGAAAGCTAAAATAGCTAGTCAAATTTACCGCCGGTCGGGAATCACACCCTGCCCTGAAGACTCTTTTATCATAACAAAAAACGCTTGCAAGCGCAAGCATTTTGTTCATTTTCATTTTTTATTTCAATTTATCTGCTTCATAGGTATGAACGAGCTCAAGACCTGCAAAGTGCTGCTGGCGGAGGGCTTCGTAGACAATCATGCAGACGGTATTAGACACATTGAGACTGCGGACATGTTCATCATTCATGGGAATACGGAGAGCCTTCTCAGGATGTTCTCGCATAAAGTCCTCAGGCAAGCCCTTGTCTTCACGTCCAAAGAGAAAATAATGGTCCTCGTCAGTCGATAAATCCACATCAGAATACACTTTCTCAGCAAATTTTGAGATCAGATAGAGTTTGCCCTTCATATGAGACATGAAATCCTCCAAACTCTCGTAAAAATAAATCTCTAGTTTATCCCAATAATCCAATCCAGCTCGCTTCATCTTGCGGTCGTCAATAGGAAAGCCCATTGGCTTGATGATGTGGAGGGGAGAATTGGTCGCAGCACAAGTACGCGCGATATTGCCTGTATTTTGTGGAATTTGTGGTTCAAATAATACAATGTGATTTGTCATGACTTGCTTCCTTTCACCATTGCAAAAAAATAGCCACACTGCCCGGAGTCAAGCTCAGCAAACAGCGTGGTTAAGGCATCGTTAACTTACCTCACAACAGGTTTGAAGTAAATCAGCGAAACTACTTTCTTAGTATAACACTTTCAGAATCATTGTCAATAGAAACGACTTGATTTTTTCAATTTTTTCAAGCTATTTCCAAGGATTGTAAAATCGTCCTTGATTCTGCAAGATAAGTAGTAAACTAGCTACTAAAAACAAGGCTGCCAAGAACAAGGTAAGATAGTCTCCTTTTTTCAAGGCCTGATAACTATACCAAGTGCGTTTTTTCTCTTTCCCAAAGCGCCGAAGCTCCATGGCAGTCGCGATGGTATCAATGCGTTCTAGCGAGCTAAAAATCAAGGGAGTAATAATGCGCAAATTGCCTTTGATTCGTTGCATAAGAGAAGCTTTCTTGGATAATTCCATCCCACGCGCCTCCTGAGACATTTTGATAGTAAAGAATTCTTCCTGCAAATCTGGAATATAGCGCAAGGTCAGACTGACTGAATAGGCAATCTTGTAAGGCACACCAATTTGATTTAAACTAGAAGCAAACTGACTAGGATGGGTTGTCATCAAAAAGATAATAGCCAGAGGAATGGTACAAAGGTACTTAATGGCCAGATTTAGCAGATAAAAGAGCTCCTGGCTGGTCAGAGTGTAGGCACCGATTCCCTGCCAAATCACACTTCTCTCTCCGTAAAGTCCAACCCCATACTCAGGAGAAAAGAGATAGACCATCAAAACGTTTAAAACGGCAAATACCGTCGCAAAAACGGCCACAAAGGAAACATCTTTAAAACGGATTTCTGACAAATAGAGGAGAAAGACCGAAAAGATGGCAATCAGAACAAGCAGTCTGGTATCATAGCTAATCATGGCCGCCAATGACACGAGGATGAAAAAGAGAAGTTTACCAGCTCCTGACAAGCGATGAATCACAGTATCTCTATGCTGGTAACCAATTAATTTAGCTTGCATCCTTCTCTCCTTTCTTTGTAAAATGCCGTTAAAGCAAGTGGATCCACGTCTAGTTTTTTAGCCAAGTTGAAGATTGAAGTTTCTTTTAGATTGGCTTTTACTAACAGCTCAGGATTGCTCAACAGACTAGCTGGATCAGTATCAGCAATCAGTTCTCCATCAACCATGACAAGGGCCCTGTCTGAATAATCCAGCATCAATTGCATATCATGCGTAATCATGACGATGGTATGACCTTTTTGATGCAACTCTTCGAGAAATTCCATAATCTCAGTATAGTTCTTCTGGTCTTGACCTGCTGTCGGTTCATCTAAGAGGATAATTTCAGCTCCTAAAACCAAAATCGAGGCAATAGTGACACGTTTTTTCTGACCAAATGACAGGGCAGAAATAGGCCAATTACGGAATTCATAGAGACCACAGATTTTCAAAGTTTCATAGACTCTCGTTTCAATTTCCTTCTCATCCACACCTCGCAAACGAAGTCCCAGAGCCACCTCATCAAAAATCATGTTAGTTGAAATCATTTGATTAGGATTTTGCAGCACATAGCCTACTCGTTCCGCCCGCTCTGCAACAGAATCTCCTTTTATATCCTGCCCTTCCCAAAGATAGCGACCTTCCGTCTGAATAAAGCTACTTAAGGCCTTGGCTAGAGTTGACTTCCCTGCTCCATTTTTCCCGACAATGGCAATCTTTTCACCCTTTTTAATATCCAAATGTAGGGATTTTAAAATCGGTCTATCATCATAAGAAAAAGAAACCTCCTCTAGTCTAAAAAGTGACTGCAAATCTGGCATCTCTTTTGCCAGTTCATTCTGCAACTGAACCTGACCTTTTGAGATAGACAAGTTATCCAGATCTGCTAACTGTTCTTCCTTGGCTAAATCCACACCCAATTGACGGAGAGTGGTGAGATAAAGGGGTTCGCGAATTCCATTTTGGGTCAACAAATCAGTCGCCAATAACTGATCAGGACTTCCATTAAAGAGGATACGGCCATCGTTTATCAAGACAATCCGATCCACAGGTCGATGCAGAACATCTTCCAAACGGTGCTCGATAATAAGGGTCGTCGTCCCCTCCTCCTTATGAATCTGATCAATCAATTCAATAATATCCTGACCTGACTTGGGATCCAGATTGGCGAGTGGCTCATCAAACAAGAGAATCGGACTTTCATCAATCAAGACACCGGCTAGACTAACTCGCTGCTTTTGTCCACCAGACAAGTCTTGAGGACGCTGAGCTAGTAAAGGGAGAAGGTCCAGCTTTTCAGCCCATTTATGAACACGACTTTTCATCTCTTCTAGACTTGTTACATCATTTTCTAGAGCAAAAGCCAAGTCCTCTGCCACAGATAAGCCGATAAACTGCCCATCTGTATCCTGCAAAACTGTGCTAACCAGATGAGACTTATCATAGATGCTCATATCAAAGGCTGTTTGACCCTTTATCAAAAATTCTCCATATGTCTGACCCTTGTAAATATTGGGAATAATCCCATTCAAACACTGACCCAAGGTAGATTTACCTGATCCAGATGGTCCAACAATTAAGACTTTCTCTCCCTTGTAAATGGTCAAGTCTATCCCTTGCAAGGTCGGTTCTTGTTGTGTTTCATACTGGAAAGAGAAATCCTTCCACTCAATTATAGCTTCTTTCATCTTACTCTCTTCATTCGCTTCTTCTACTCAATGAAAATCAAAGAGCAAACCAGGAAGCTAGCCGTAGGTTGCTCAAAACACTGTTTTGAGGTTGCAGATAGAGCTGACGCGGTTTGAATTTAATTTTCGCAGAGTATTAGACTTCTATTTTATCATAAATCTACCCCTTCTTGCAGACTCTTCTATTAAAAACTTAGCGCCAAAAAGATTCCTATCCTAGCTTACTTGCCTAACTAATCTATAAACATCGAAAAAGACTGGTTGCCCAGCCTTCTCCATCATTTTAGTCCTTTTTCAAACTTCCTGCACGAGTTTGAGTTCCTGCATAGGCAAGCAAGAGAAGAGTTCCTGCAATAGCTACAGATACACCATTAGCAATTCCCGCAACAATTCCTTGGGCAAATACTTTTTCTGCAGCTTCTTGATAAATCACAACATCTCCAAGTGGTGCCAAGACACCCCAAACAAGGGCATTTGCAAGTAGTTGAATGAGGTTAAAAATAAGAATATCTTTCCAGTCAAAGACACCATTGATCACGCGAACGTACTTTCTAAATAGCCCCACAGCTAGACCAAAGAGCCCACTAGCGATAATCCAAGTCCACCACAGACCGTAACCAGCAAGAGAGTCCTTGATTGCATGACCAATCAACCCGACAAGCAAACCGATAATCGGTCCAAAAATAATAGAAAGTAGCGCTTGTACCGCATACTGAAGCTGGATGCTTGTATTTGGAACAGGGGTCGGAATGTTGATCATCCCGATGACGACAAAGAGGGCAGCGCCAATTCCTACAGCAACAACTTGTTTAATTGATTGATTTTTCATCTATATTCTCCTATTTTATGATTCTATTTTCTTTATTTCAATGGTCCAAGATGAACCGACACCTACATTATAGGCCTTGGCAAAGGAACCTTGGTTGATAGCCAGACCTAAACGATAGAGAGAGTTGATGTAAAGGATGGGTTGCCCAATTCTCACATCTGCAAATGATTTGCCATAAACAACCTGATTTTGATAGACCAGCATATCAGCGTGATAGATGGTCACTTCAAAACGGTCACCAAATTCTGGTTCCAGTTTGTAAAATTCTTCTCGCGTAATAGAGGTCCAAAGCGAACCAAAACGCACATCCAGAATATCAATGGCTCCCTTCACCAGATGATCTTCACTAATGGTCTCTACGACTGGAAGTTCCACAATCTGATCCACACTGAGCTCTGGCCCCACTTCCTCAAAAGAAATGTGACCACTGGCCAGTTTAGCACCAGTATAGGCATAGACATCACGACCGTGGAAAGTATAAGAATGCTCTGTGTTTTGACGCCTATTAGCTACCTCAGAAATTTCACGAACGGCTACAATACCAACGTGTTTCTTGATAAAAGAAAGAGTCCCATTATCTGGCGTGACAATGTATTGATTGTTTGCAGTCTTGGCAACCACACTCTTACGTTTCGAGCCGACACCTGGATCGACAACCGATACAAAAGTCGTTCCCTCAGGCCAGTAATCCACCGTCTGAAAGAGACGGTAACTACCCTCAAAAATATTATAAGGTGTGATATCGTGCGTCAAGTGATGAATTTTTAAGGTTGGAGACTCTTCTAAAGCCACTCCAATCATAGCCGATACCGCACCATCAACCAGACCAAAGTCTGATTGTAATACCAGTAAATTATTATTCATTTTATCTCCTTGTATATCCTTTATCATACCATATTTCAGAGAAAGTCGCTAATAGCTATTTCAATTGCTTAGGGTATAGTTTTACCTTATAGCAGATTTCCGCTAAAAGTTCTCCCTTATTGGCTAGTAGGTGCATTTTTTTTGAAAAAGGATATGATAGTTACATCATGAAAAAGTAGGTTTTATTATGAAAATTATCCTTGTCGGAGGGGGAAAAGTTAGTTTTGCCCTCTGTCGCTCCTTGGTTGCAGAAAAGCATGATGTTTTGCTGATTGAGCAAGACGAAGCTGTTCTCAATCATATTGTCAGTCGCTTTGATATCATGGGTATCCTTGGTAACGGGGTCGATTTTGCCATTCTTGAGCAAGCCAGCGTCCAAGATTGTGATATCTTTATCACCCTGACTGAGTACGATGAAGTCAACATGATTGCAGCTGTTCTAGCCAAAAAAATGGGAGCTAAAGAGACCATCGTTCGGGTGCGGAACCCTGAATATTCTAACTCCTATTTCAAAGAAAAGAATATTCTCGGTTTTTCTCTTATCGTTAACCCTGAGCTCTTGGCTGCCCGCGCTATCGCCAACATCATTGACTTCCCCAACGCTCTATCTGTCGAACGTTTCTTTGGTGGACGGGTCAGCTTGATGGAATTCACTGTTAAATCCTCCAGTAGTCTTTGCCAAATGCCCATTTCTGATTTTCGGAAAAAAATTTGGCAATGTCATTGTCGTGCGATAGAAAGAGATCATCAAATTATCATTCCAAGCGGTAACATGACTGTACAGGATAAAGATAGAATCTTTGTCACTGGTAACCGTGTTGATATGATGCTCTTCCATAATTATTTCAAGTCTCGTGCCGTGAAGGGTCTTCTTATTGTTGGAGCTGGTAGAATTGCCTATTATCTACTAGGTATCCTCAAAGATAGTCGTATTGATACTAAGATTATTGAAATCAATCCTGAAATCGCTATTTTCTTTAGCGAGAAATTCCCAAATCTCTACATCGTTCAAGGAGATGGTACCGCAAAAGATATCCTGCTGGAAGAAAGCGCCCAACACTATGATGCCGTTGCGACTCTAACAGGAGTCGATGAGGAAAATCTGATTACCTCTATGTTCCTCGACAGGGTAGGTGTACAGAAAAATATTACCAAGGTCAATCGGACCAGTCTCCTCGAGATTATCAATGCGCCTGATTTTTCAAGTATCATCACACCTAAAAGTATCGCTGTAGATACGATTATGCATTTTATTCGTGGTCGTGTTAATGCCCAGTATTCAGACCTTCAAGCCATGCACCATCTAGCCAATGGCCAAATCGAAACCCTGCAATTCCATATCAAGGAAGCCAATAAAATGACTGCCAAACCTCTTTCTCAACTGAAACTGAAAAAAGGGGTTCTTATTGCAGCCATCATTCGAAAGGGCAAGACTATTTTCCCAACTGGGGAGGATATGTTGGAAGTCGGAGACAAGCTCCTAGTAACAACCTTGTTGCCAAACATCACCAAGATTTATGACTTAATTGCGAGGTAAGAAATGAATAAAAGTATGATTCGTTACCTCCTTTCAAAGTTACTTTTGATTGAAGCTGTTCTCCTCTTGGTTCCTGTGTCTGTTGCTATCTATTACCGTGAATCGAGCCAAGTCTTTACAGCCCTCTTTACAACGATTGGGATTCTCGTATTACTAGGCGGTTCAGGAATTTTACAAAAGCCAAAAAATCAACGGATTTATGCCAAGGAGGGAATCTTGATTGTGGCCCTCTGTTGGATCCTTTGGTCTTTCTTTGGCGGTCTCCCCTTTGTTTTTACTGGGCAAATTCCCAGCGTTATTGATGCCTTTTTTGAAATCAGTTCTGGCTTTACAACTACTGGAGCAAGTATTTTGAATGACGTTTCGGTTCTCAGTCGTTCCCTCCTCTTCTGGCGAAGTTTTACCCACTTGATTGGAGGGATGGGAGTGCTTGTTTTTGCACTTGCTATTATGGACAATGCCAAAAATAGTCACCTAGAAGTGATGAAGGCTGAGGTTCCTGGCCCTGTTTTTGGCAAGGTTGTATCCAAACTCAAAAATACTGCCCAGATTCTCTATCTTCTTTATCTAGCTCTCTTTTCCCTCTTTGTCATCATCTATTATTTAGCTGGTATGCCCCTATTTGATAGTTTTGTCATTGCCATGGGAACAGCAGGTACAGGAGGCTTTACCGTCTATAACGACGGAATTGCCCACTATGGTAGCTCACTGATTACCTATCTGGTTAGTATCGGAGTTTTGGTTTTTGGGGTAAATTTCAATCTCTACTACTACCTTATGCTCCGTCGTGTCAAAGCCTTCTTTGGAGATGAAGAACTTCGAGCTTACTTGGTCATTGTACTGCTTTCTACAGGCTTGATTAGCCTCAACACCCTCTACCTCTACCCAGAGTTTTCAAAGAGCTTTGAAATGGCCTTCTTCCAGGTTTCCAACATCATTACAACAACTGGTTTTGGTTACGGAGATATTACCAACTGGCCCCTCTTCTCCCAGTTTATCCTCCTCTTCCTCATGGCAATCGGTGGTTCTGCTGGTTCAACTGCAGGTGGACTCAAGGTTATTCGAGGCCTTATCCTTTCAAAAATTGCCAAAAATCAAATTTTGTCCATTCTATCTCCCCACCGTGTTTTGACTCTCCATGTGAATCAAACGGTGATTGATAAGGATACCCAGCATAAAATTCTCAAGTATGGTAGATTGAAACTAGAATAGTACATCTGGACTTCTAAAACATTGTTAGAAATCGATTTGACTGTCCCGATTGATTTGTCCTATTCTTATTTCATTTTATTATATCTTTAAATCCCGATCAGACATTTCAGTACCTGACTTATCCTCAATGAAAATCTCTTCAAACTGCGTCAGATCTATCTGCCCGACTTTATCACTTAATTTTCCGCCGACCTTACTTAATCCCTTGGTACATCTGGATTTTCCGACTATTTTTCAACTTTTTGTTTGTTGTATATACTTATGTATGCTATAATAGA